>JBLNAC010000196.1:0-4799 GCA_050259155.1 Syntrophothermus sp. | reverse complement strand
ACCTGCGCGGCGGGCGGCCGAAGCTGATCGGCGAGCGGGAGGAGCCGCGGCTGTTCGTCAACTTCCGCGGCGGCCCGCTCAGCCGGCAGGGCCTCTACAAGATCGTCCAGCGCCACGCCCGGGACGCCGGCCTCGGCGGCCGCATGAGCCCGCACACCCTTCGCCACAGCTTCGCCACCCACCTGCTCGCCGGCGGCTGCGACCTGCGCGCGGTGCAGGAGATGCTCGGCCACGCCGACATCTCGACCACCCAGATGTACACCCACGTCTCCGGCGACAGGCTCAAGCAGGTCTATTTCGACGCCCATCCCCGCGCCAGCGCCTGAACGCCCGACACACGTCGTGAAGGCCGGAGCGGCGTCGGGTCCTGGAGGGGGGCGCCTGCCGCGCCACCCACGGAGGGGTGCCCCGCTCCTCCGCGGCGCACAGGTCGCTGTCCAGCCGCGCTTGCGGCATCTGCCCCGCTCCTTCCCGGCGCACGGTCGCTGTTCAGCCGCGCTTGCGACATTGATGCACCTCTGGCGGGGTCGATCTCGCAAAGGCGAAAAGGGGGCACGCCGCGGGGCGCGCACCGCAGGGCTGGCGCGTCGCGAGAGGAGAGCGTCCTTCCGGGGCGTTGGGCAGCCGATCGCCGAGCGGGCCATCGGGCCGGCCTTCCATAGTCTTCGGGGATGCCCGAGCTGCCGGAGGTCGAGACCGTCGCCCGGCAGCTCGAGCCGGAGCTGGAAGGGCGCCGGATCGAGGCGCTGGAGGTGCTCGACGCGCGCTGGTCGCGCCCGGTGCCGCCCGAGCGCCTCGGGGAGGCCGTCAGCGGCGGCATGATCGAGGGGCTCGGCCGCCGCGGCAAGTACCTGCTGTTGGCGCTTGACGGGAAGCGCACCCTGGTGATGCATCTGCGGATGACAGGCAACCTCGTCCTGGTCGAGGGCGAGGACGTCCTCGACCCCTCCGAGGGACGGCGCCTGTACGAGGGGGAGCGCTCGGCCTCCGCCCGCCACCTCCGCGCCCGCTTCGCGCTCGACGACGGGCGCGAGGTCTGGTTCACGGATCCGCGCCGCTTCGGCGAGGCCTTCCTGATCGACGACGCCGAGCTGCCGGGGCGGTTCGCCCGGCTCGGGGTCGAGCCGCTCTCGGATGAGTTCACGCCGGAGCTGCTGGGCGAGCTGGCGGCGGGGCGGACGGCGCCCCTGAAGTCGTTCCTGCTCGACCAGACGCGGATCGCAGGCGTCGGCAACATCTACGCCGACGAGGCGCTCCACCGTGCCCGCCTGCATCCACTTTCCCCCGCCGGCTCGATGAAGCCCGAGCATCTGCGGGCACTGCGCGACGGGGTGGTCGCGGCGCTGCGGGCCGGGATCGAGGCCGGCGGGTCGTCGATCGACGACTACCGCGACGCCCGCGGCGAGAAGGGGACGATGCAGGAGCGCTTCCTCGTCCACACCCGCGAGGGGGAGCCGTGCCCGTCCTGCGGCGGCGAGATCGCGCGGATCGTCGTCGGCGGGCGGTCGACCTACTTCTGCCCCGCCTGCCAGGCTCGACTGCGCCGCAGGCCGCGGCGCCGCAGACGGACCTAGGGCCGTCCGCCCCGTCAGTCACATTTGCTGTCGTGACCGGGACCACGGTCAAGACCGAGGCGATCGTCCTCCGCAGCATCCGCTACGGCGAGGCCGACCGGATCCTCCACCTCTACTCGAGGGCCCGGGGCAGGCTGAATGCGATCGCCAAGGGAGCGCGGAAGCCGAGGTCGCGCTTCGGCGGCCGCCTCGAGCCCTTCTTCCGCCTCGACCTCGTCCTCCACGAGGGCCGCAGCGAGCTGCTGACCGTAACCGGCGTCTCCACCGTCGAGGGCTATCCGCGGCTGCGCTCCTCGGGCCCGGCACTGACCGCCGCCGCCCGCGCCTGCGACTCGGTGCTGCGGCTGCTCGACTCGGCCGAGGCGAACCCGCCCGCCTACAACCTGCTCTGCCGCTACCTGGAGCTGCTCGACCAGCCCGGCGACGGGGACGCGGCGGCGCTGCCGACGGCGCTCTCGTTCCGGCTCAAGCTCGCGCTGGTGGCCGGCTTCGCCCCCGAGCTGGCCTCCTGTGCGCGCTGCGGCGAGGCGGAGCACCTGGTCGGCTTCTCGGGCGCCGCCGGCGGCGTCGTCTGCGCCGGCTGCGAAGGGGACGCCTTCCCGCTCGGGGAGGAGGCGCACCGGTTCCTGGTCACGGCGCTGGCGAAGCCGCTGAGCGAGGCCCCTGCGGCCGCGCCGCTCGCCCTGCGCCAGGCAGAACGCGCGGTGGGGGAGACGCTCGAGCATCACGCCCACGTCCAGCTGCGCCCAGCGGCCTGAGTACCGCGCAAACTCGCATCTGGTGGAAGAGTCCACCAGGGGCGGCGGCTTAGACTGGCCACGTGCCCGCCACCGCCACCTTCGAGGACAGGATCCGCGCCCAGGAGGAGGCGTACCTCTCCGAGCGGGCGGCCCGCTCCTATCCCGCGCTGCGGGCGAAGCCCGAGCCCGACAGCCCGCTGCGGACGCCGTTCCAGCGCGACCGCGACCGCATCGTCCACTCGAAGTCCTTCCGCCGCCTCATGCACAAGACCCAGGTCTTCATCGCCCCCGAGGGCGACCATTACCGGACCCGCCTCACGCACACGCTCGAGGCCTGCGGGATCGCCCGAGCCGTCGCCCGCGCCCTCGCCCTCAACGAGGACCTGACCGAGGCGATCGGGCTCGGCCACGACCTCGGCCATCCGCCTTTCGGCCACGCCGGCGAGGCGACCCTCGACGCCGCCCTGAAGCAGAGCTGCGGCCTCGCCTTCAAGCACAACGAGCACTCGCTGCGGGTGGTCGAGGTGCTGGAGCGCGACGGCGCCGGGCTCAACCTGACCGAGCAGGTGCGCGACGGCATCCTCAACCACACCGGGCCGCGGAAGCCGGCGACGCTCGAGGGACGGATCGTGAAGCTCGTCGATCGCGTCGCCTACATCAACCACGACATCGACGACGCGCTGCGGGCGGGGATCCTTCGCCACGAGGACCTGCCCGCGCGCGAGATCGAGCTGCTCGGGCCGACCGGCTCGCTGCGGATCGACACGCTCGTCCGCGACATCGTCGAGAGCTCGGAGGATGCGGGCGACGACATCGTCCAGAGCGAGGAGATCGGGGCCGCGATGCTGCGCCTGCGGAAGTTCATGTTCGACCGCGTCTATCTCGGCCCCGAGGCGCGACGCGAGCACGACCGGATCGCCCGCGGGATGCAGGTCCTCCTCGACCACTACCTCGAGCATCCCGACGAGGTGCCCCGACTGGACCCCGACGCCGACGACTGCCAGCGCATCGCCGACTACGTCGCCGGGATGACCGACCGCTACTGCATCGCCCGGTTCGCCGAGCTGACGATTCCCGAGGAATCGCGCTTCTGATGGCGTTGATCTCGGCCGAGAGCCTGGAGCGCGTCAAGCAGACGGCCGACATCGTCGAGGTGATCGGCGCCCACACCGACCTGCGCCGACAGGGCGCGCGGATGGTCGGCCTCTGCCCGTTCCACGAGGAGCGGACCCCGTCGTTCTCGGTGGATCCGCAGGAAAAGCTCTACCACTGCTTCGGCTGCGGGGTCGGCGGCGACGTGATCAAGTTCGTCGAGGAGAAGGAAGGCCTGGGCTTCGCCGAGGCGGTCGAGCTGCTCGCCGATCGCTACGGGGTCGAGCTCGAGCGCGAGCAGGAGGACCCGCGCGCGGAGGCGCGCCGCCGCCATCGCCGCCGGCTCGAGGAGCTGCTGGAGCGGACGGCGGCCTTCTACGCCGCATACCTGTGGGACTCCGAGGAGGCCGGGCGGGCGCGGGAGTACCTCGCGGGTCGGGGGCTGCGCGAGGAGGTGCTGCGCGCCTTCGGCGTCGGCTACGCGCCGAGCGCCTGGGACACCGTTCTGGTCCGCGGCCAGCGCGCCGGCTTCACGGTCGAGGAGCTGCGGGGGGTGGGGCTGGTGCAGCGCGGGCGCACCGGCGGCGAGTACGACCGCTTCCGCTCGCGGATCATGTTCCCGATCCGCGACCGCCGCGGCCGCACGCTCGGCTTCGGCGGCCGCGCGATGCGCTCCGACCAGGGGGCGAAGTACGTCAACACCGCCGAGACCGACTTCTTCCACAAGAGCCGGCTGCTGTACGGGGTCGACCGCGCCAAGGGCGCGATCGCGAAGGCGGCGCGGGCGATCGTCGTCGAGGGCTACACCGACGTGCTCGCCCTCCACCAGGCGGGGATCGAGGAGGCGGTCGGGGTGATGGGCACGGCGATCACCGACGAGCAGGTCGCGACGCTGTCGGGCATGGTCGACGAGGTCGTCCTCGCGCTCGACGCCGACTCGGCCGGGCAGGAGGCGATGCTGCGGGCGCAGCGGGTCGCTGCCGGGCGGCGGATGCGGTTGCGGGTGGCGGCGATGCCCGCCGGCGTCGACCCGGCGGAGATGACGGCCGAGCCGGGGGGCGCCGAGCGCTTCGGCGAGCTGGTCGACGCCGCGGTCGGGCTCGCCGACTTCCAGGTCGGGCTCGTGCTGGCCGGCACCGACGTCGCCTCGCCGGCGGCGAGGGACCGGGCCCTGGAAGAGGTGGCGCCGGTGCTCGCGGGCCTCGGCGAGTCCGCGAGCCGCGACGAGCTGGTGCGGCGCGTCGCCGAGCGCCTCGACCTCGAGCCGGCGACGGTGATGGGCAGGGTCGTGGCGGCGACGCCGGCGAGCGGCGGCGAGTCGCCGCCGGGTCGGTCGCCGCGGGCGGCGCCCGAGGCGTGCGCGGCGCGCCGCGCCGCGCGGACCGGGCGCGAG
>JBLNAC010000195.1:0-9399 GCA_050259155.1 Syntrophothermus sp. | reverse complement strand
GACGGCCGCAGGCCGGGCACGGGCACCCCTCGACGAGCGGTCGCCGGTCCCCGGCCCAGCCCGACTTGCGCAGATCCAGCCGCCAGCGCGTCTCCGGTCTCGGCGCCAGGGCGACGCCGTGGCGGGCGAGGCGGGTGGGGACCGCGCAGTCGAAGACATCGAGCCCCAGGGAGACGCCGGCGAGGAGGTCGTCGACCTCGCCGATCCCGAGCAGGTGCTTTGGCGCCGCCTCGGGCAGGAGCGGCGCCGTGAACCCGAGGACCGCGGCCATCTCGTCCTTGTCGCGGCCGAGGGTGCCGCCGATCGCGAGCCCGTCGACCGCGGCGGCGGCGACGCGCTCGGCCGACTCGCGCCGCAGGTCCTCGTGGACGCCGCCCTGGACGATGCCGAATACCGCCTGCCGGTCCGGGCCCTCGCGCTCGTGCCAGGCGAGGCAGCGGTCGAGCCAGCGGTGGGTGCGCGCGGTCGAGCGAGCCGTGTAATCCCGGTCGGCGTGGAAGGGCGTGCACTCGTCAAAGGCGAGGGCGATGTCGGCGCCGAGCGCGGCCTGGACGCTCATCGAGACCTCCGGCGAGAGGAACAGCTCGGAGCCGTCGCGGTAGGAGCGGAAGCGGGCGCCCTCCTCGTCGATCTCGACGATCGAGCCGTGGCCCCCGGAGCGGCCGCTGCCCTTGATCTCCTGGGCGACCCCGCCGTGGGCGAGGAGAAGACCTGGAAGCCGCCCGAGTCGGTGACGAAGGCGCGCTCCCAGCCGGTGAAGCCGTGCAGCCCGCCGGCGGCGGCGATCCGCTCGGGGCCGGGCGAGACGAACAGGTGGTAGGTGTTGCCGAGGATCAGCTCGTAGCCGAGCGCGGCGACCTCGTCGACGTCGAGCCCGCGCACGCTGCCCTTCGTCGCCAGCGGGATGAATGCCGGCGTCCGCACCGCCCCGTGGGCGGTGTGGATCACCCCCGCACGGGCGGCGCCGTCGCGGGCCTCGATCTCGAACCGGAGTCGCTGCGGCTCGGCCCTCATCGCGCCTGCCCGGGCTCTGACCGCCCTAGGGGCCGGTCGCCGCCGGCTGCGCGATCAGCGTGCGGCCGGTCATCGCCTCGGGCTGCGGGAGCCCGAGCAGCTGCAGCGCGGTCGGCGCGACGTCGGCGAGGATGCCGCCGTCACGGAGCTCGACCCCGTCGGCGGTGACGATGAGCGGCACCGGGTTGAGGGAGTGCGCGGTGTTGGGCGAGCCGTCGGGCTCGAGCATGTTGTCGCAGTTGCCGTGATCGGCCGTCACGATGCAGGCGCCCCCCTTGGCGACGACCGCGTCGACCACGCGGCCCAGCTGCGCGTCGACGGTCTCGACGGCGGCGACGGCGGCCGGGATCACGCCGGTGTGCCCGACCATGTCCGGGTTGGCGAAGTTGATGATGCCGAACCGGTAGTCGTCGCTCTGCCAGTGCTCGACGAAGGCGTCGGCGGCGTCGGCGGCGCTCATCTGCGGCTTCTCGTCGTAGGTGGCGACGTCGCGGGGCGATTCGACCAGGTAGCGGTCCTCCCCCTGCTGCTCCTGCTCGACGCCGCCGTTGAAGAAGTACGTGACGTGCGCGTACTTCTCCGTCTCGGCGACGTGGAGCTGCCGCCCGCCGGCGGCGGCGATCGTCTCCGCCAGCGTCGTCCGCGGCCGCTGCTCGGGGAAGGCGACGGGGTAGGGCCAGCCCTTGCGGTACTCGGTCATCGTCGTCAGGTCGAGCGCAGAGGCGCCGGCTCTGGGAAATTCGTCGAAGCCCGGCTCGGCGAGCGCGCGGCTCATCTGCCGGGCGCGGTCGGGGCGGAAGTTGAAGAAGATCGCGACGTCGCCGGCCACGGCGCCGTCGTAATCGCCGATCACGGTCGGCTTCACGAACTCGTCGGTCTCGCCGCGCTCGTAGGAGGCCTCGATCGCCTCCGCGGCGGTGGCGGCCCGGAGGCCCTCGGCGTGGACGATCGCGTCGTAGGCGAGCTTGGTCCGCTCCCAGCGGGTGTCGCGGTCCATCGCGTAGTAGCGGCCGCTGACGGTCGCGATCCGGCCCGCCTGGCGCAGCCAGCGCTCGAGCTCGGCGAGGTACTCGCGGCCGCCGTGGGGAAGGGTGTCGCGGCCGTCGGTGAAGGCGTGGACGACCACGTCGGGCACCCCCTCCTCCGCGGCGAGCTCGATGCAGGCCTCGATGTGCTCCCAGCCGGAGTGGACGCCGCCGTCGGAGACGAGGCCGAGCAGGTGCAGCCTCCCCCGCGGGCTGTTGCGGGCGCGATCGCAGGCCGCCCGCAGAACCTCGTTCTCGAAGAAGCTGCCGTCGGCGACGGCGTCGTCGATCCGCGCCAGGTCCTGCTTGACGATCGCGCCGGCGCCGAGGTTGAGGTGGCCGACCTCGGAGTTGCCCATCTGCCCTTCCGGGAGGCCGACGTCGCGGCCCTGCGCCGACAGCCGCGTATGCGGATAGGTCGCCCAGAGACGGTCGAAGACCGGGGTCTCGGCGAGCGAGATCGCGTTGCCGGGACCGGGCGGCGCCAGCCCCCATCCGTCGAGGATGACGAGCGCGAGCGAGGGGAGTGGAAGGGTCACGCGGCCTCCACTATGGCCGCGAACTCCCCGGCGTCGAGCGAGGCGCCGCCGACGAGCGCCCCGTCGACGTCGGCCAGCGCCAGCAGCTCGGCGGCGTTGGCGGGCTTGACCGAGCCGCCGTAGAGGATGCGCACAGCGTCGGCCGCGGCGCCGCGCGCCCGCAGCACGTCGCGGATGAAGGCGCACGCCTCCTGCGCCTGCTCAGGGGTAGCGGTGCGGCCTGTCCCGATCGCCCAGATCGGCTCGTAGGCGACGACGACGCCGGCGACGTCGGCCGCCTCGACCGCCGCCAGGTCGGCCTGCAGCTGGCGCTCCAGCACGGCCTCGGTCTCGCCGTCGTCGCGGGCCTGCTCGCTCTCCCCGACGCAGAGGATCGGCTCCAGCCCGGCGGCGAGCGCCGCGGGCACCTTGCGCGAGAGCGCCTCGTCGGTCTCGCCGAAATACTCGCGGCGCTCGGAATGGCCGAGGATGACCGCCTCGACGTCGAGCTCGACGAGCATCGACGCCGACACCTCGCCGGTGAACGCGCCCGACTCCTCCTCGTGCATGTTCTGCGCGGCGACCCGGACCGCGGTGCCGCGCCGCCGCTCGACGACCTCGGCGAGCGCGGTGAAGGGCGGGCAGACGACCACGTCGCTCCGGGTCGCGGCGATTCGCGGCAGCAGGGCGTCGACGAACTCGGCCGCCTCGGCGACCGTCTTGTTCATCTTCCAGTTAGCGGCGATGTAGGGCGTGCGCTCAGACATCGGCGTGCTCGGCCTCCTTCGCGTCGACCAGGGCCTCGACCCCGGGCAGCTTCTTTCCCTCCAACAGCTCCAGCGAGGCGCCGCCGCCGGTCGACAGCCAGTCGACGTCGCGGTCGAGGCCGAACTGCTTCAGCGCCGCGACCGAGTCGCCGCCGCCGACGACGGTCGTGGCGCCGGTCCCGGCGACGGCCTCGGCGACCGCGCGGGTGCCGGCGGCGAAGGGCTCCAGCTCGAACGCCCCCATCGGACCGTTCCATAGAACCGTGCCCGCGGCCGCGACCGCCCGCGAGTAGAGCTCCGCGGTGCGCGGACCGATGTCGAGCCCCATCCAGCCGTCGGGGACCTCCACCCCGTCGCTCAGGCGCCGCTCGGTGTCGGCGTCGAAGCCGCGGCCGAGAACGAGGTCGACGGGGAGCGCCAGCTCGGCGCCGTCCTCCTCCTTGGCGCGCTCGAGCGCCCGCTCGGCGAGGGGGATGCCGTCCTCCTCGACCAGCGAGCCGCCGGTCGCGATTCCCTGCGCCCGGAAGAAGGTGAAGGCCATCGCCCCGCCGATCAGGATCTGGTCGGCCAGGTCGAGGAAGCGGTCGATGACGCCGATCTTGTCGGAGACCTTGGCGCCGCCGAGGACGACGACGAGCGGGCGCCGCGGCGACTCGATCACAGAGGTCAGCTCGGTCACCTCGCGCTCGAGCAGCAGCCCCGCGTAGCCGGGCAGGTGCCTGGCGACCCCCTCGGTCGAGGCGTGCGCCCGGTGCGCCGCGCCGAAGGCGTCGTTGACGTAGAGGTCGGCGAGGGTCGCGAGGCTTTCAGCGAGCTTCTGGTCGTTCTTCGTCTCCCCCGGCTCGAAGCGGACGTTCTCCAGCAGGAGCACGTCGCCGGGCCCGAGGGCGCCGCAACGCAGTTCGACGTCGCCCTCGACCACACCGGGCGCCAGCGTCACCTCCACCCCGAGCAGCTCTTCGAGCCGCTTCGCGACCGGCGCCATCGACAGCGCCCGATCGACCTTGCCGCCCGGTCGGCCGAGATGGGAGACGAGGATCACCGCGGCACCGCGCTCGCGCAGCAGCTCGATCGTCGGCAGCGCCGCCCTGATCCTCGTGTCGTCGGCGACCTCGTATGCCGCCTCCTCCTCTGCTCCCGCGGGGGCGGCCGGGCGCAGCGGAACGTTGAAGTCGACGCGGACCAGGACGCGGCGGCCCTTTACAGCCGCGTCGCGGACGCTCGCCTTGGAGAAGCCGGCCATCTCAGACCGCCCGAACCGACTTCAGGGCAGGACCTTGCCGGCCAGCTCGACGCAGCGGTTGGAATAGCCCCACTCGTTGTCGTACCAGCTGATCACCTTGGCCAGGCGGCCGTCGCCGATCACCATCGTCGACAGCCCGTCGACGATCGAGGAGTGCGGGTCGCCGACGATGTCGGTGGAGACGATCGGGTCCTCCGTGTAGGCGAGGATGCCCTGCAGCGGCCCCTCGGCCGCGGCCCTCAGGGCGGCGTTGATCTGGTCCTTCTCCAGCGGCTCGGGGGTGGTGAAGACGAGGTCGACGGCGGAGCCGACCGGGAGCGGAGCCCGCATCGAGAACCCGTTCAGCTTGCCGTTCAGCTCCGGCAGGACCAGGCCGACCGCCTTGGCCGCGCCGGTCGTGGTCGGGATCAGGTTCAGGGCGGCGGCGCGGGAGCGGCGCGGATCCTTGTGCGGCATGTCCTGCAGACGCTGGTCGGCGGTGTAGGCGTGGATCGTCGTCATCAGCCCCTGCTCGATCCCGAACGCCTCGTGCAGGACCTTCGCCAGCGGCGCCAGGCAGTTGGTGGTGCAGGAGGCGTTGGAGATGACGTCGTGGCGCTCGGGGTCGTAGGCGGAGTCGAAGTTGACGCCGAGGGCTACGGTGACGTCCGGGTCGGTGGCCGGGGCGGAGATGATCACCTTCCTGGCGCCGGCCTCGAGGTGCTTGGCGGCGTCGGCGCGAGCCGTGAAGTGGCCGGTCGACTCGATCACGACGTCGACGCCGAGGTCGCCCCAGGGCAGCGACGCGGGGTCGCGCTCCTCGAACGCCTTCAGCTCCTTGCCGTCGATGAGCAGCGCGCCCTCCGCGGCCTCGACCTCGCCGGGGAAGCGGCCGAGGATCGAGTCGTAGCGGAGGAGGTTGGCCATGGTGGCCGTGTCGACGAGGTCGTTGACGGCGACGAAGTCGAGATCCGCACCCGCCGCGTGAGCCGCGCGGAACACGTTGCGGCCGATGCGCCCGAAACCGTTGATGCCGACCTTCACAGCCATCTGCTCATTTCCTCCTGGGAGTGGGTTGGGGGATCGATGTTATGGGCTCGCCGGGCCCCGGCACTTCGGCTTTGCCACATCGATGGCGCTAGTCGGCGCCGATCGTGATCTCGATCTCGTAGCCGTCCGGGTCCTTGAGGAAGGCGGAGTAGGAGCCCGAGCCGGGCGACCGCCGTTCCCCTGGGTCGCTGACGCTGACGCCGCCGCCGTTGAGCCCCCCCTCCCAGGCGGCCTTGACGGCGACGATGCCGAGCGCCGAGAAGCTGAGCAGGCCGAAGCCGGGGCGCGGATCGTGGTGCGCCGCGATGAAGAAGACGGGCTTGGCGATCCCCCAGCCGATCGTCTGGTTCTGCTCGAAGTGCCGGCGCCATCCGAGCGGGGCCAGCATCGAGTCGTAGAAGGCCGCGCTGCGGTCGAGGTCCGAGACCTCAAGGAGGACGTGATGCAACATGGGGATTGGGGAGGCTATATGAAGCGGCCCGGGCGAGAGGCGCCCCGGGGCTCAGCCGCCGCGCGGAGTCCAGCGGAAGAACCTGATCGCGAGCGCCAGCCCCGCCAGCCCCCAGAGGACGACGACCAGGAGATTGCCCCAGTCGATCCCCGAGCCGGGCGCCGCCGGGATGTAGGCCTGGAAGAAGGCCTCGAAGAAGTCGCGGACCGGGAAGTGGTTGGCGAAGCTGATGACGCCGCTGGAGAGCTCGTCTTCGGGGATGAAGACGCCGGAGAGGAAGTAGAGCGGCAGCAGCAGCGCGTTGACGATCGGCGCAGCCGCGTCCTGGGAGGGGATAGCCGCGGTCAGCGCGATGCCGAGGCAGCAGAAGCAGGCGGCGCCGACGGCGAGCGTCACGAGCACCGCGGGCAGGTCCCCCCAGGGAATCGCGACCGAGAACAGGACGCGGCCGATCGCGGCGATCAGCGCCAGCATCAACACTGCGACGACGATCGAGTTGCCGACGCGGCCGGCGATGAAGACCCAGGGCGGCATCGGCGTGCCGCGGCTGCGCTTGAGCCGGCCGTCTTCGCGGGCGATCACCAGCGACATCGCCAGGGTCTGCATCGTCGCCGCGATCACCGAGAGGGTGATGATCGCCGGCACGTAGTAGGTGGTGGTCCCGATCCGGGTGCCGTGGCCGACTTCGACGTCCTTGCCGCCGAAGACGGCGCCGAAGATCAGCAGCAGCACGACCGGAAACATCACGGTGAAGAAGACCGAGGCGGGGTTGCGCCAGAACGCCTTCTGGTCGTAGCGGAACTGGTGGGCGACGAGAGCCAGCGCGCTCACGCTTCCGCCTCCTCCTGGGCCGACGCCGCGGTCAGCTCGAGATAGACGTCCTCGAGGGTCGGACGCGTCACTTCCAGTCCCTCCAGGTCCTCGCCCCGGGCGAGCGCCTCGCCGGTCAGCTCGTGTAGCGCGCGCACCGGCTCCCTCGTCTCGACCGCGACATCGCGGCCGTCGCGGCGGTAGCGGATCGTCGTCGCGCCGCGCTCGCGTTCGCCGAGGTCCTCGGGAGTGCCGCTGGCGACGATCTCGCCGTGGGCGATGATCGTCACGCGATCGGCGAGCCGCTGCGCCTCGTCCATGTAGTGGGTGGTGAGGAAGACCGTCTTGCCGAGGTCGCGGAGGCCGGCGATCACGTCCCATGCCTGCCGCCTGGCCGAGGGGTCGAAGCCGGTCGTCGGCTCGTCGAGGAAGAGCAGCTCCGGGTCGCCGACCAGCGCCATGCCGACGTCGAGGCGGCGCTGCTGGCCGCCGGAGAGGCGGCTGGCGCGCTCGTCGGCCTTGCCCTCGAGGCCGACGAGGGCGATCACGTCCTCGATCGGCCGCGGATGTCGGAAGTACCCCGCGTACAGGGCGAGCGACTCCCTCACGGTCAGATAGGGATCGAGTCGGCCGCTCTGGAGGACGATGCCGATCCGCTCGCGCCAGGCGCGGCCCGCCCGCTGCGGGTCCTCGCCGAGGACGGCCACCTCGCCCCCGGTTCGCTTCCGATATCCCTCGAGGATCTCGACCGTCGTCGTCTTGCCGGCGCCGTTCGGGCCGAGGAAGGCGAACACCTCCCCCGCCGCCACGTCGAGGTCGATGCCGCGCACGGCCTCGGTCTCGCCATAGCTCATCCGCAGGCCCCTGATGGAGATGACAGGTTCGGGCAAAGCCCCGCGATTCTAGGCGTCGCGCTCAGCCCAGCTCGACGTCGCGATGCTTGACCCGGACCACGACGTCCTCGCGGCCGGCAAGGTCGCGCCGGATCCGGTCGGCGACCGTGACCGACCGATGGCGCCCGCCGGTGCACCCGATTGCGATCGTCAGGTGGCTCTTGCCCTCGGCCACGTAGGCGGGCACGAGGAACTCGAGCAGCGGCAGCAGGCGGCCGTAGAACTCGCCGGCCTGCGTGCCGGACTCGACGTAGGCGCGGACCGCCGAGTCCATCCCGGTCAACGGCCGCAGCTCCAGGTCGTAGTGGGGGTTGGGCAGGAAGCGGACGTCGAGGGTGAGGTCGGCGTCGCGCGGCGGGCCGTTCTTGAAGCCGAAGGTGAGCAGCGTCAGGGCCAGCTTGCCGCCCCTGTCTTCGCCGAGGATCTCCTCGGCGATGCGCCGCCGCAGCTCGGCGCCGGTCAGGTCGCTGGTGTCGATCACGATGTCGGCCCGCTCCCGCAGCGGCGCCAGCCGGGCCCGCTCGGCCCGGATCCCGTCGACGATCCGCCCTTCGGGGGCGAGCGGGTGGCGGCGCCGGGTCTCCTTGTAGCGGTTGAGAAGCGACTCCTGGTCCGCCTCGAGGAAGAGGACGGTCGGGTCGAGGCCGTCGCCGCGAAGATCTTCGAGGACCTCGAGCAGGTCCTCGAAGTACTCGCCACCGCGGACGTCGGAGACGACCGCGGCGCGCTCGACCCCGCTGCCCTCGTGGCGGAACAGCTCGCCCAGGCTCCCGATCATCCGCGGCGGCAGGTTGTCGACGCAGAAGTAGCCGCCGTCCTCGAAGGCGGCGATCGCTTCAGACTTGCCGGCCCCGGAGTGGCCGGTGATCACCACCAGGCTGACCAGCTTGTCGGCCATGTCCTCACCCGATCCTGTTGAGCTGCTCGTGGATTTCGCGCCCAACTTTGCCAGGCACGCCGGGCACCGACTCCAGCTCCTCCCGGGTGGCGGCGAGGAACCGCTCCGGTGAGCCGAAATGCTGCAGCAGCGCCCGCTTGCGAGCCGGGCCGATCCCCTTCAGCTCGTCGAGCACCGAGCCGGTCATCGCCCTGTCGCGGCGCCCGCGGTGGTGTTCGATCGCGAAGCGGTGCGCCTCGTCCCGGACCCTCTGGAGGAGCCGGGAGGCCTCGGAGGAGGCGGAGAGGTCGAGGGGCTCCGAGCGCCCCGGGAGGTAGACCTCCTCCAGGCGCTTGGCGAGGCTGGCGACGGTGACGCCGCGCTCGGCGAACGGCTGCAGCGCCCGCATCCCCGCCGCCAGCTGCCCCTTGCCGCCGTCGATCAGGATCAGCGAGGGAAGCGAGGCGAAGCTCGCGTCGCGCTTGCCGTCGTGGGGCGAGAGGTCGGCCTGGTCGAGGTAGCGGCCCATGCGACGCACGAGCACCTCCTCCATCGAGGCGAAGTCGTCGGGCCCCTCGGCGCTCTCCGGGTCGCGGAGGTCGCCGCGCACCCGGAACCGCCTGTAGTCCGACTTCTTCGTCGCGCCCCCCTCGAAGACGACCATCGAGGCGACCGTGTGCTCGCCGCCGATGATCGTCGTCGGGCCGTACCTGCGGGAGCGCGCCGCTCTGCTCTCGGAGGCGCTGACCGAACGGCGCGGCTCGCCGGTCGA
>JBLNAC010000194.1:0-4980 GCA_050259155.1 Syntrophothermus sp. | reverse complement strand
CCGACGAGGTCCTGATCCCCCTCGAGCAGGAGGCCGAGGCCGCCGACGGCAGGCTCCCCCAGGACAAGATCGACCTCGTCAAGCGGGAGGCGCTCGCGGCGGACCTCGGCGGCGGCCTGCATGCCCGCGAGTACGGCGGCCAAGGATGGACCCTGCTGCAGTGGGCGCTGGTCGCCGAGCAGTTCGGCCGCAGCACCAACGCGATCCACTGGCACGTCCCCAACGCCTACAACGTCTGGGCCCACGCCAGTCCCGAGCAGGCCGAGCGCTACCTGCGCCCGGCGCTGCGAGGCGAGCTGCGCGACGCCTACGCGGTCACCGAGCGCGACGCCGGCTCCGACCCCTCCGCGATCAGGGCCACCGCGACCCCCAGCGAGGGCGGCTACGTGCTCGAGGGCGAGAAGTGGTTCGTCACCTCCGGCGACATCGCCGCGGTCTTGATCGTGATGGCGAACGTGGTCGAGGACGGCGGGCGTCTGCCCACCCTTTTCCTGGTCGACGCCGACGCGGCAGGCGTGGAGATCGTCGACAACCCCCGCTTCACCCACAGCTATCCCGACGGCCACCCGACGATCAGGCTCGACTCGGTAGAGGTCCGGGCCGAGGCGGTGATCGGCGGCGTCGGCGGCGGCGAAGAGCTGCAGCGGGCCTGGTTCACCGAGGAGCGGCTGGGGATCGCCGCGCACGGGATCGGCGCGATGGGGCGGCTGCTCGACGAGACCGTCGCCTGGGCGATCGAGCGCGAGCAGGGAGGCAGCCGGATCATCGACTACCAAGGCGTCAGCTTCCCCCTCGCCGACTCCGCCACCGACGCCGCCGCCGGGCGGCTGCTGATGCTCGAGGTCGCTCAGCTCGCCGACGCCGGCGCCGACCCGAAGATCGTCCACGCCAAGGCCTCGATGGCGAAGCTCTTCGTCTCCGAGGCGGCCTGGCGCTGCGCCGACCGCTGCGTGCAGGCCTTCGGCGGCCGCGGCTACCTGCGCTCCAACGTGGCCGAGCGCTTCCTGCGCGAGCTGCGGGTCGACCGGATCTGGGAGGGGACGAACGAGATCCAGCGCCTGATCGTCGCCCGCGGCCTGGAGAGGCGCGGGGTCGGGGCGATCCTGCGCTGAGTCGGTGAGCGGCGAGCGTCGACCCGATCCGGCGCCGCTGCTGGCGCCGCGCTCGGTCGCCGTCGTCGGCGCCAGCGACCGCCCCGGCACCTACTCCGACCACGTCATCCGCAACCTCGCGGCCGCCGGGTTCGAGGGCGAGGTCTGGGGCGTCAACCCGAAGCGCGAGTCGGTGCACGGGCGTCCCTGCGTCCCGACCGTCGCCGAGCTGCCGGCGCCCGTGGACGCGGTGGTGATCGCGATCCCCGCCGCCGGCGTTCCGGCGGCGGTCGGCGAAGCGGCTGAGCGCGGCTGCGGTGGCGCGATCGTCCTCTCCGCCGGCTTCGGCGAGACAGCCGCGGGCGCCGGGCTCGAAGCCGAGCTGAGGGAGGCGGCGCGCGGTGGCGGCCTGCCGGTCTGCGGCCCCAACGGCAACGGGGTCGTCGCGGTGGCGGCGCGGGCGCCGCTGTGGGGGGACTCGGTCGAGCGCCTGCAGCCGGGCCCGGTGGCGCTGATAACGCAGAGCGGCAACGTCGGCGTCAACGCGCTCGGCTCGCGTCGGGGGCTCGGGTTCCACACCGTGGTCTCCACCGGCAACCAGGCGGTGCTCGACGCCAGCGACTGGATCGAGGCGGTGGCCGCGCTCGAGGGGGTCGGCTCGATCGCGCTGTTCGTCGAGTCCGACGGCGACGGCGCGCGGCTGGCGCGGGCGCTCGGCCGCTGCGCCGACAGGGGAATCGGAGTCGCGGCGCTCAAGGTCGGCTCCTCGGCGGCCGGAATGCGCGCCGCCGGCGCCCACACCGGCGCCCTCGCCGGCGACCAGCGCGTCTTCGCGGCCCTGCTCGAGGAGGCCGGGGCGGCGCTGGCCGCCGACCCGGGCGAGCTGCTCGAGCTGGCCCGGGCGATGGCGGAGCCGCGGTCGCGGCCGACCGGGACCGGCGGTCTCGCCGTGCTCACCTGCTCGGGCGGGGACTCGGGGATCGCCGCCGACATCGCCGACCGGCTCGGCCTGGAGCTGCCGCCGCTGGCGGCGCCGACGCGAGCCCGGCTCGCGGAGCTCCTGCCGAGCGCGGCGACGATCGGCAACCCGCTCGACTACACCGCGCTGCTGTGGGGCGAACCCGAGACACTGGAACGGATCTCCGAGGCGGTCGGCACCGACCCGGGGATCGACCAGCTGCTGCTGCTCTTCGACCAGCCCGAGGGCCTGGCCCCCGACGTCCAGGCCGAATGGGAAGGGGTCCGCTCGGCGCTCGTCGCCGGCGCCGAGCGCAGCGGCGCCGCCGTCCTGCTCGGCTCGACCCTGCCGGAGCTGCTCGAGCCCGGCAGCGCCAAGGAGCTCGCCGAGCGCGGCATCGCGACCGCCGCCGGCCTCGGCGAGGCGCTGGTCTGCGCCCGCGCGCTGCGGATGCCGCGCCCCCCCGCGGGGCGGCTCGAAGAGATCGCCGCAGCCGCCGAGCGGCCGCGCCGGCCCTCATCCCGGAATGCGAACGCCAACGGCATCCTCGACGCCGCGGGGCCCGGGGGGTGGCTCGGCGAGGCCGAGGCGAAGAGGCTGCTGCAGGCAGCCGGGCTCTCCGTCCCGGCCGGGGCCGAGGCGAGCGGGCCCGAGGAGGCGGTCGCGGCGGCGCAGCGGCTCGGCTGGCCGGTGGCGATGAAGCTCTCCTCGCCGGGCCTCCAGCACAAGAGCGAGGCCGGCGCGCTGGCGCTGGGGCTGCGTGACGAGAGGGCGGCCTTCGCCGCCGCCGCCCGGCTCCTCGCCCTCCCCGCCGCCTCGGGCGCGGCCCTGCTCGTCGAGCGAATGGTCTCCCCCGGTCCCGAGCTGCTCTTCTCGGCCCACCGCGACGGCGTCGTCCCGGTTCTGGTCGTCGGGCTCGGCGGCATCTGGGCGGAGGCGATCGACGACGTCGTGCTGGTGCCGCTCCCGGCCCCTCCGGCGGCGGTCGAGCGCGCGCTGCGAAGCCTCCGCGGGGCCGCGCTCATCGACGGCAGCCGCGGACGGTCCGTCCCGGACCTCCCCGCCGCCGCCCGCTTCGGCTCCAGGATCGGGCAGCTCCTCCTCGAGCACGGCCTCGATCTGATCGAGGTCAACCCCGCGGTCCTCCTCGACGGCGGCGCCGGCTGCGTCGCCCTCGACGCGGTCGCCCGCATCGCCCGCGACTGAGCTCGGCCGCGGCTCCGGCGAGAAGGCGGGATGCGGCGGCGGCGAGCCCGCGCGTGCGCCTGCTTTGCCGTTGTTTACCTTGTAGTCAATCTCACGAACTTATGGTAGGGTGCGCGCGATGGCCACCGCGTCGACCACCACGGGCACCGGGCGCGCCGGCGGCGCGCCGGACGCGTACGACGCGATCGTCGTCGGCGGCGGCCACAACGGCCTCACCACCGCGGCGTACCTGGCGAGGGCCGGACAGCGGGTGGTGGTACTGGAGCGCCGGCCGATCCTCGGCGGCGCCTGCGTCACCGAGGAAGTCTGGCCGGGCCGGCGCGTGTCGCGGGCCTCCTACGTCGTCTCGATGCTGCAGCCGAAGATCGTCCGCGATCTGCGGCTCGAGGACTTCGGATACAGGGCCGTGCCCCTGGACCCCGCCTACGCGGCGATGACCCCCGACGGGCCGATCGTCTTCTACGACGACTCCGGCATGACCCAGCGGTCGATCCGGCCGATCAACCCGCGCGACGCCGAGAGCTTCGTCCCCTTCGAGGACCGCCTCTTCCGCGTCGCCGAGTTCCTCAGCCCGATGCTGCTGCGGGAACCGCCGGCGCTCGGGTCCAAGCGGCCGGGCGACCTGCTCTCGCTGGCACGCGAGGCGGCCCGGGCCGCCGGGCTGTCGCGCACCGACGTGCACGAGATCGTCCGCATGTTCACGATGTCGGTGGCCGATCTGCTCGACGAGTACTTCGAGCACGACGGGCTCAAGGGCTCGATCGCCTCGACCGGCGTCGTCGGCGTCTGGGCGGGGCCCAACACGCCGGGGACCGCCTACAACCTGCTCCACCACGCGCTCGGCGAGCTGAACGGCGTCAAGGGGTCCTGGGGGCACGTGATCGGCGGCATGGGCGCGATCAGCGAGGCGATCGCCGCCTCCGCGCGCTCCGCGGGCGCCGAGATACGCACCGGCGCCGCGGTCGCCTCGATCGACATCGAGGGCGAACGCGTCGTCGGCGTCACCCTCGCCGACGGCGAGCAGCTGCGGGCACCCGTCGTCGCCTCGGGCGCCCACCCCAAGACGACGATCCTCGACCTCGCCGGAGCCGAGAACTTCCCCGAGGAGGTCGCCGCCGACATGCGCCGCTACCGCACCCGCGGCGGCTCGGTGAAGATCAACATGGTGCTCTCCGAGCCGCCCCGGTACGAGGGCGTCTCGGACGAGATGCAGGAGGTGCTGCGCCATACCGGCGTCAACCTCTGCCCGTCCATCGAGTACCTCGAGCGCGCCTGGCAGGACGCGGTCAGCGGCCGTCCGGCGGCGGAGCCCTATGTCGAGTGCGAGCTGCCCTCGGCGATCGACCCGTCGCTGACCGACGACGGCACCTGGGTGATGACCATGTTCACCCAGTACGGGCCGCACGAAGAGTCCGGCTGGGCCGACGGCGACCGCGAGAGATACGCCGACGCCTGCATCGAGCACCTCGGCCGCTACGCGCCGAACCTGCCCGGCGCGATCCTCGAGCGCGAGGTCCTGGCGCCGCCCGACCTCGAGCGCATCTTCGGCCTCGTCGGCGGCTCGATCTTCCAGGGCGAGCAGGGGCTCGACCAGATGGCCTTCATGCGGCCCTCGCCGCTGCTCGCGGGATACGCGACGCCGGTCCACGGCCTCTACCTGTGCGGCGCCGGGACCCATCCGGGAGGCGGCGTGATGGCGGCCTCAGGGCACAACGCCGCCAAGCG
>JBLNAC010000193.1:0-3430 GCA_050259155.1 Syntrophothermus sp. | reverse complement strand
GATGCGACGGGGCGCCCTCGACGCGCCACCGTAATCGACTTTCTCGACCTCCTGACTTTCCTGACTACTTTGGTCAGAAGTGTCGAGTGCGCCAGGATACCAGCAATGGCTACCCGCTTGGGAGAAAAGGACGCCGTCGCGGCGCCTGGGAGGGCGGCGGACCGGCCGGTCGCCGGCGTCTCGATCGTCGCCCTCGAGCACGCATACGGCGGCCTGCGGACCCTCGATCGCCTGGATGTCGAGATCGAGCCGGCCTCGGTCCTGGGCCTCGTCGGCCCCTCCGGCTGCGGCAAGTCGACGCTGCTGGAACTGATCTGCGGGCTGCTCCAGCCGACCGCGGGCGCGATCGCGGTCGGCGGCGCCGAGGAGCCGGGTGAGCGCCTCGCGCGCTGCGCGCACATGCCCCAGCGCGACCTTCTCCTGCCCTGGTTCTCGGCGCTCGACAACGCGGCCCTGGCGCCCCGCAACCAGGGCGCCGGCAGGGCCGAGGCGAGGGCGCGCGCGGCGGCGCTGTTCGAGCGCTTCGGCCTCGGCGGCTTCGAGCGCTCGAAGCCCGCCGAGCTCTCCGGCGGGATGCGCCAGCGCGTCGCCTTCCTGCGCACGCTGCTCGCGGGCAAGCCGGTCCTGGCCCTGGACGAGCCGTTCGCCGCCCTCGACGCGATCACCCGCGCCGAGATGCAGGAGTGGCTCGCCGGTGCTCTGCGCGAGGAGCCGCGCACGATCGCGCTCGTCAGCCACGACGTCGAGGAGGCGCTCTACCTCTGCGACCGGGTCGTGGTGCTCTCGGCGCGTCCCGCGCGGGTCGTCGCCGAGCTCTCCTCCCCCGCCCCCCGCGCCGTCGACCGCGACGCCGCCGTCACCGCCGCCGGGTTCGTCGCCGCCCGCGAGCGGGCGCTGCGGGCGCTCCGCGCCGGCTCCCGGTGAAGCGCTGGGCCTACCCGATGCTGCTGTTGGCGATCCTGGTCGGCGCCTGGCAGGTGGCGGCATCGACCGGCCTGCTGGCCCGGCTCCTCAACCTCGAGAGCTTCCTCGTGCCCTCCCCCGCCGAAGTCGCCGGCGCCCTCTGGGACAACCGCGCGCTGATCGCCGAAAACGCCTGGGTGACGCTGCGCGAGGTGCTGCTCGGATTCGGCTGCGGCCTGCTCGCCGGCGTCGGCTTCGCCCTCGTCTGCCACCTCTCGGAGACGATGCGCCGCGCCACCTACCCGCTTCTGGTCGCCTCGCAGGCGATCCCGATCGTCGCCATCGCCCCGATCCTCGTCGTGCTGTTCGGCTTCGGGATCTGGCCGAAGCTGGTGATCGTGGCGCTGATCTGCTTCTTCCCGATCACCGTCAACACGCTCGACGGCCTGCGCTCGGTCGATCCCGACGCGCTGCGGCTGATGCGGACCCTGGACGGCTCGCGCTGGCAGACGCTGCGGCGGGTGGAGGCCCCCAGCGCGCTGCCCTACACCTTCAGCGGCGCCAAGATCGCCGTCGCCGTCGCGGTGATCGGCGCCGTCTTCGCCGAGTGGTCGGCGGCGACCGTCGGCCACGGCGGGCTCGGCTGGCTGATCAAGGAAGACAACGCCCTCCTGCAGACGTCGCGGCTGTTCGCCGAGGTCCTCGTCCTCGGCCTGATGGCGGTCGGCCTCTTCGGTCTGCTGGCCCTCGTCGAGCGGCGCGTCGTCACTTGGCGGTAGAAAGCAGGGGATGAAGCCGTCCAGAATCACGGCGCTCGCCCTCGCCGTCGCCCTGCTCGGGGCCGCCATCGGGCTCAGCGCCTGCGGGGAGAAGTCGGAGGAAACGACGGGCGAACGCACCGCCCTCTCGCTGACGCTCGACTTCTACCCCAACCCCGACCACGCCGGGATCTACATGGCCCAGAAGCTCGGCTACTTCGACGAAGCCGGGCTCGACGTCAGCGTCAGCGCTCCCGCCGACCCCGCGGCGCCGCTGAAGCTGCTGGCGGCGGGGCGCACCGATCTGGCGATCTCCTACGAGCCGGAGGTGGTGCTCGCGCGCGACCAGGGGCTGCCGGTCGTCGCCGTGGCGGCGATCGTGAACCGGCCGCTGACCTCGCTGATCTGGCTGGGGAAGTCGGGTATCAGCGGCGTCGCCGACCTCAGGGGCAAGACGGTCGCCTACGCCGGCATTCCCTACCAGGAGGCCTTCCTGAAGACGATCCTGACCCGGGCGAAGGTCTCCCCCTCCGAAGTCAAGGCCGTCAACGTCGGCTTCGGCCTGCTGCCGGCGCTGGTCGGCGGCAGCGCGCAGGCGATGCTCGGCGGTTACAGCAACGTCGAGGGCATCGACCTGCGCGAACGAGGCAAGGACCCGGTGGTGACCCCGGTCGACAAGCTCGGCGTCCCCACCTACGACGAGCTGGTGCTGGTCGCCAACCGCGCCGAGCTCGAAGCCGAACCGGAACCGATCCGGCTCTTCATCGCCGCCCTCGCCCGCGGCACGGCGGCCGCGGCGGAACGGCCGAACGCTGCGACCCAGGCGGTGCTGGAAGCCAACGAGGCGCTCGAACCGAAGCTGACCAAAGCCGAGGTCGAAGCGACCCTGCCGATCCTCAGCCCGAGCCTGCCGCCAGGGCAGCCCTACGGGTTCATGGACCCCAGGCAGTGGGAGACCTTCAGCGGCTGGATGCGCGACAACGGCCTGATCCGCTCGCTGCCGCCCGCTTCGGAGCTTCTCACCAACGATTACCTCCCGGGGGAAATCCCCGAATAGCCGAGCTCGCCGCGGCCGAGGAGGAGGCTCACCTCGGAGTCCGGCAGCGCCCTGTGGAAGAGGTGGCCCTGTGCGGAGTCGCAGCCGAGCCGCCGCAGCTCTGCCAGCTGCGCCTCGTTCTCGACCCCCTCGGCGATGACGTCGAGCGAGAGGGCGCGGGCCATGCCGATGATCGCCTCGACGATCGCCGTCCGCTCCTGTTCGATCCCGAGCCCGTCCACGAACGACCGGTCGATCTTCAGCGCGTGGAAGGGGAAGCGGTTGAGGTAGGCGAGCGACGAGTACCCGGTGCCGAAGTCGTCGAGGACGAGGCGGACGCCGATCTCGTTCAGCGCCTCGAGCGACGCGACGGCGTTCGCCGACTCATCGACCAGGGCGCTCTCGGTGATCTCGAGCCGCAGGTGGACCGGGTCCAGCCCGGTGCGGGCCAGGATCTCGGCGACCGTCGCCGGCAGGTCGCGGTGCGCCACCTGCCGGGCCGAGAGGTTGACCGCGACGTCGAGGGGCCTGGAGTCGGGGAGCATCTCCTGCCAGGCGAGCGTCTGACGACAGGCGGTCTCCTGCACCCAGCGCCCGATCGGCTCGATCAGGCCGCTGTCCTCCGCGATCGAGATGAACTCAGCCGGGTCGAGCAGGCCCCGTCTGGGGTGATGCCAGCGAAGCAGAGCCTCGAGGCTGGTCACCTCGCCGCTGCGAAGGCTGACGACGGGCT
>JBLNAC010000192.1:0-4601 GCA_050259155.1 Syntrophothermus sp. | reverse complement strand
CGACACTCCCGCTGCCAGGACCCTGACGCGGACCTCGCCCGGAGCCGGTCGGGGGTCCTGCTCCTCGACGACCTTCAGGACCTCGGGCCCTCCGAAATGGTCGACGACGACGCGCCTCACGGGCTCACGCTTACGCCAAATGCCCACCCGCGCATCCGGTGAATCCCGCAGGTTTGATTGCTGAAAATCCGCACTCAGATGACCCGCGGTCCGTTGGTCTCGCCTGCCCCGTCAGACGCAGAGTCGGCGCCGGCTGAGTCGGTTACAGCGTGCGGCCGACAGCTTCGCCGTAACCTCCCGCCCGCGCCCCGGCGACTTCAGACTCGGCCAGGGGTTAACGGAGGCGCAGTCTCAACGTCGTCCCGACGGAATTCCGGGGGTAGTCGGAGCAAGGCCGTGAGGGCGATGCCTGCTCCTGTCGGATCGTGCCGCTACCCCTCCTGGAACCCAACCGGCGGCGGGCATATATCTCCCAAGGTCACGGAACCCATCTCCGTGGATTTTTCGGTATCGACGAAGGGCGGAATAGCTGGACGGGGGTCGAGTGGGCCTCGGAGAGGCTCCGTTACAGGAGGGGGTGTGCGGATGTGCGTGCAGCGTCGCACAGGAAGCCTCGAATAAGGTGCCTATTTGCAGACATCTTTAGGGTGGTCGCGAGGACCGAGACCGGGCCCGATTCGTCCCTCGCGACCACCCACGGATCGTCGAGCGGATCCATTCACCCCGCACCGGCCTCAACGCCGCTATCAACCGAGGGGCTTTACCAGCTTGACCGTCTTCGTTTTCGTGCTGGTCGTTCCGCCGGCGGGGCGTCGGCGACCTTCACCTTGGCCTTCACCCCGCCAGCGCTGTCGAGCTTGCGCTTCGCGTTGCCCTTCGCCTTGACTAGCAGCTTCGGGCTGGCAGCCCGCGCTTCGGCGCGGAGGGCCATGCCCGAGCATGATGCCGAGAAGCCAAAGTAGGCTGGTTATCAGCCGGATCGGGGCCTCGAACCCTGGGTAAAGGCGAGACCAAGGAGGGGGAGGGACGATGGAAGCAGCGGTGGGAGCAGAGGAACAGAAGCTTTTGATCGGCGGTCTCTGGACGGCTGCCAGCTCAGGGTCGAGCTTCAAGAACGTCGACCCCTTCAGCGGCGAGGTGATCGGTGCGGCCGCCGCCGCTAGCGCCGATGACGCCCGCGCCGCAGTCGACGTCGCCGCCGAGGCGTTCCCGGCCTGGTCACAGGCGCCGCCCGCGCTGCGGCGCGAGCAGCTCGGTCGCGCCGCCGAGCTGCTCGCCGAGCGCGCGCGGCAGATCGCGGCGACGATGACCGAGGAGACCGGCTCCACCTTCGGCTGGGGGATGTTCAACTGCAGCCTCGCGGCCGGGATGCTGCGCGAGGCGGCCGCCCAAGCCTACGCCCTGGTCGGCGAGGTTATCCCCTCCGACGTCCCCGGCAAGCTCGCGATGGGCATGCGCGTGCCGGCCGGTGTCGTCGTTGCAATCGCCCCTTGGAACGCGCCGGTGATCCTCGGCACGCGCGCCGTCGCTACCCCGCTGGCCCTCGGCAACACGGTCGTCCTCAAGGCCTCCGAGCAGTGCCCGCGGACCCACGCCCAGATCGTTCAGGCGCTGGTTGACGCCGGGCTGCCGGCGGGCGTAATCAACCTCCTCAGCAACTCCCCGGAGGACGCGCCCGAAGTGGTCGAGGCGCTGATATCGCACCCGAAGACGCGCCGCATCAACTTCACTGGCTCGACCCGGGTCGGCCGGATAATCGCCGAGACCGCGGGCCGCCACCTGAAGCGGGTTCTGCTCGAGCTGGGGGGCAAGGCGCCGCTGATCATTCTCGACGACGCCGACCTCGAGCGCGCCGTCGCCGCGGCTCAGTTCGGCGCCTTCATGCACCAGGGCCAGATCTGCATGTCGACCGAGCGGATCGTCGTCCACCGCACCGTCGCCGACGAGTTCGTCGCCGGCCTTGCCGGGAAGGCGGCGGCGCTGAAGGTAGGCGACCCGAGCAAGCCCGACACCGAGATCGGGCCGCTGGTCAGCGCCGGCGCCCGCGCGCGAGTCGCAGAGCTGGTAGCCGACGCCGTCGCCAAGGGCGCCGAGGTCGTCACCGGCGGCGAGGCCGAAGGGCCCTGTTACCGGCCGACCGTGCTCTATGGCGTCACGCCGGAGATGCGGATATACGCGGAGGAGTCGTTCGGCCCGATTGTCTCCGTGATAGCGGTCGACGGCGAGGAGGAGGCGGTTCGCGTCGCGAACGACACCGAGTACGGGCTCGCCGCGGCGGTGTTCAGCCGTGACGTCACGCGCGCCCTGGAGCTGGGGCTCCGGATCGAGAGTGGGATCTGCCACATCAACGACACCACCGTCCATGACGAGCCGCAGATGCCGTTCGGCGGCGTCAAGGACAGCGGCTGGGGTCGCTTCGGCGGCTCCCAGGCGGTGCAGGAGTTCAGCGAGCTGCGCTGGATCACGGTCCAGAGCCTGGCCCGTGAGTACCCGCTCTAGATCCGCGTGACGGCTGCAAGGTTGGATACCCGGGTCGCGATCCTTGGCGCTGGTCCGGCCGGGCTTTGCCTCGGTCGCCTGCTTGACCTGCAGGGGATCGAGAATGTCATCGTCGAGGCCCGAGACCGCGAGTACTGCGAACGGCGCCAACGGGCGGGGCTGCTGGAGCAGGGGACGGTCGACTTCCTCGCCGACCTCGGCGTCGATGAGCGGCTGCGCCGTGAGGGACTCGTTCACGGCGGGATCGAGTTGCGCTTCGGCGGTGAGGCGCACCGGATCGCGATGGACGAGCTGACCGGCGGGCGAAGCGTCACGATCTACGCCCAGACCGAGATCGTCAAGGACCTGATCTCGGCACGCCTGGAGTGGGGGGGCGAGTTGCACTTTGCGACTCAGGCGACGGCGATCGAGGGGCTCGGGGGCGAGCGCCCGCTCGTCCGCGGCCGCGGGTCGGAGGGCGACTTCGAGCTGAGCTGCGAGCTGGTCGCCGCCTGCGACGGCTTCCACGGCATCGGCCGTGCCTCGCTGCCGGCTTCGGTCCTGCGCACCGCCGCCCGCTCCTATCCCTACGCCTGGCTCGGCGTCCTCGCCGACGTGCCGCCGTCCTGCGAGGAGCTGATCTACTGCCACTCCGATCGCGGTTTCGCCCTCCACAGCATGCGCTCCCCGGAGATCGGCCGCCTCTATCTCCAGGTCTCGGCCGACGAGGCGATCGAGAACTGGTCCGACGCCCGGATCTGGGAAGAGCTGCAGACCCGGCTGGCGCGGGACGGGTGGGAGTTAACCGAGGGCCCTGTTCTCGAAAAGGCGATCACGCCGATGCGCAGCTTCGTCGCCTGGCCGATGCGCCACGGCCGCCTGTTGCTGGCCGGCGACGCCGCACATATCGTTCCGCCGACCGGCGCCAAGGGGCTCAACCTCGCGGTCTGGGACGTCCGCTCCCTCGGCGAGGCGATCGTCTCCTTCTTCGGGTCCGGCGAAGCCACGGCCCTGGAGGGCTACACCGACGCTTGCCTGCGGCGGGTGTGGCGGGCGCAGGACTTCTCCCACTGGATGACCGGGATGCTGCACCTCGACCCCGACGACGCCGACGGCTACAACCGCCGGCGGCAGCTGGCCCGGCTTGCCTACGTCTGTTCGTCGGAGGCGGCAGCCCAGACCCTGGCCGAGAACTACGTCGGCCTCTGCCAGGTCTGAGACGCGCCGCTCAGTCGAGGACAGCGATGGCGCGGACGGGGGAACCGGTGGCCGAGCGGTCGCAGGTTCAAATCCTGTCTCCCCGATGTGGTGAGCCGCCCCGTCAGGATGCGTCAAGTCCCCACAGGGCGGTTCTCCCATGCGGTTTCCGGCGAATCGCCCACGCCCGCAGGGTAGCTGCTGGCGGGTCGCACTTCCCATCGCGGTACGCGGCTTGCCGGACCGCCTCGCCGTAGATCCCCAGCGATACGCAGTTCAGGAACAGGCGGCCGTTCACCGTCCCGACGTCGATCCGCCGTTCGACCCCGTCGCCGAACGCGTCGAGCGCACCAGCAGGATCGTCTGGGTCGACGCCGAGGTCGCGGGCAAAGTGGTTACGCGTCCCGGTGGGCACGCAGACGAAGCGCAGCCCATGCGTCTCGGCGCCGGCCGCGACGATCCCCACCGAGCCGTCGCCGCCGGTCCATCCCGATTCCGGCACCCGATTTCCGAGCGACTTCCTGGTGGCCCGCAGCGGACAGATATTTCCAAGGCGCGGTAGGCGATTCCCGTGGATTCCTCGATATCGGCGAAGGGTGGAATAGCTGGACGGGGATCGAAGGGCTCGGAAGGCTTCCGTCTCGACGGGGGCGCCTGTGCGTGCACACCTGCACAGGTTAGGGTGAACTGGATGCTCGAATTACTTCCGGACCTCCCCGACAACGTCATCGGCATCGAGGCGGTCGGCGAGGTCGGCGCCGACGACTACCGGGACGTGTTGATCCCGGCGACTGAGGCGGCCCTGGGGGCCAGCGACCGGATCCGTCTCCTCTACGTCCTCGGCGAGCGCTTCGAGGGCGTCAGCGTCGGGGCCGCCCTGGAGGACCTCAAGCTCGGCCTCGAGCACCTGCGCGGCTGGGAGATGC
>JBLNAC010000191.1:0-9025 GCA_050259155.1 Syntrophothermus sp. | reverse complement strand
CTCCCCCTGCTGCGCGAGGCCGGCCATCCGGTTGCGGCCCATCTCGCCGCCGACCCGGCGGTGACGATGGGGGTCAACACGCGCGTCGACCTCGCAGCCGTCGAGGCCGAGGCCCGTCGCCGTCTGCTCGAGGCGCACATGCTCGCCGGCGTGACGGTCGTCGACCCCGCCTCGACCTGGATCGAGGCCGAGGTCGAGATCGAGCCCGACGCGCGGATCGAGCCCGGCTCGACGCTATGCGGCCGGACCCGCGTCGGCGCCGGCGCGATCGTCGGGCCGCAGACGATGCTGACCGACACCGTGGTCGGCGCCGGCTCTCGCGTGGTCCAGTCCCACCTGGTCGAGTGCGAGGTCGGCGAGCGCTGCTCGGTCGGCCCGTTCGCCTATCTGCGGCCCGGCGCCGCCCTCGACGCCGAGGCCAAGGCCGGCACCTTCGTCGAGATCAAGAACTCGCAGATCGGCGCCGGCGCGAAGGTCCCTCACCTCTCCTACATCGGCGACGCCGAGGTAGGTCCCGGCAGCAACATCGGTGCCGGCACGATCACGGCGAACTACGACGGTTTCCGCAAGAGCCGGACGGTGATCGGCGCCAATGTGCGCATCGGCGTTGACACCATGCTCGTCGCGCCGGTAGAAGTCGGGGACTCCGCTTACACTGGCGCTGGCGCCGTCGTCAAGGACGACGTCCCGGGCGGCGCGCTGGCCGTGAGCGAGAACGCGCAGCGCAACATCGACGGATACGCCGCCGCGAAGGCGGCGAGGATGCGAGAGGACAACAGCGAGTGAGCATGATCGAGGAGCGCCCCCAGGCCTCCACCGCCATCTCCCACGACTACTCGAAGCGGATGATGGTGTTCGGCGGCCGCAGCTCGATGGACCTTGCCGCGAAGGTCGCGGGCAAGCTCGACCTGGACCTGGGCCAGGTGACGCTGAAGACCTTCGCCAACGGCGAGGTCTACTGTCGGTACGAGGAGTCGATCCGCGGCGCCGACGTCTTCCTCGTCCAGTCGACCTGCGCCAACGAGCAGATGGGGATGACCCCCAACGACGCGCTGATGGAGCTGCTGACGATGATCGATGCCGCCCAGGGCGCTTCCGCGCACCGGATCATCGCCGTCATGCCGTGGTACGGGTACGCGCGCCAGGACAAGAAGTCCGCGCCGAGGGAGCCGATCTCAGCCCGCATCGTGGCCAAGTGCCTGGAGGGCGTCGGCGTCGACCGGATCCTCACGATGGACCTCCACGCGGGCCAGGTCCAGGGCTTCTTCCACGTCCCGGTCGATCACATGACCGCGATGCCGATGCTCACCCAGTGGTTCGTCGACCAGGAATTGAAAGACGAGCTGGTGATCGTCTCCCCCGACGCCGGGCGGGTGAAGACCGCGCGGAACTTCGCGCGCCGGGTCGGGACCCACTGGGCGGTGATGGAGAAGGAGCGCCCCGCCCAGCAGGTCGCCGAGATCGGCTACGTCGTCGGCGACGTCAAGGGCAAGACCGCGGTTCTCGTCGACGACATGATCGACACCGCCGGCACCCTCTGCGCCGCCGCCCAGACCGTGCTCGACGAGGGCGCGGCCCGGGTCATCGCCTGCGCCACCCACGGCGTCTTCTCCGGACCCGCGTTCGAGCGGCTCGCCGACTCGGCGATCGAGCGCATCGTCGTCACCGACACCCTGCCACTCCGTCCCGGCGCGCCGGACAACATCACGGTGCTCTCTACCGCCAGCACCTTCGCCGACTCGATCCGGCGCATCTTCACCGACGACTCCGTCTCGGAGATATTCGCCGGGGAGAACCAGCTCTTCTAGCGGGCGGCTGCGGCGAGTCGTGGCGCCTGGCTGGCTATGGCCGGCCTGGATGCGCCATCTCCCCGACCTCCCGGGTAGCGCTGCTACCTGGGAGTCGTGTCGACGTCGCCCCACTTGGCCCTAGCGAGCCAGGGCATCCACGTCTCGCCTTGCCGACCGCTATTGGGTGGGAATTGAGAGGCTGTGAGACGTGAGCCAGAAGAATGAGGGGCTGTCGCCGGAGTCCCAGGCCCAGGATGACGCCGGGGACAGGCTGCGCCTCGTCGGCCACAAGGGGGCCGACGCGATCGTCGCCGGCAACACGATCGAGAGCTTCGTCGCCGCGGTCGAGCACGGGGTCGACACGATCGAGATCGACGTGCTGTGGTTGCCGGACGCGCACCTGCCGCCGGAGGAGCGGGCGCCGCTGGTCGTCGCCCACGACTGGGAGGACGCCGCGCGGCGCACCCCGCTGGCCCTGACCGAGGCCCTCGACGCCTTCCTGCGACCGCCGCTGGACCGGGTCGAGATCGACCTCGACGTCAAGCTCCCCGGCCGCGAGGAGGAGCTGGTCCAGGCCCTGCGAGAGCGGGACCTGATCGGCCGGGCGATGATCTCGACGATGGAGATGCACACCCTGAAACGCGTGCTGGAGCTCGAGCCCGGGCTGCGGCGCGGCTGGACCTATCCGAAAGTCACCCGGGACTGGACGACGAGGCGCTGGGCGAAGCTGCCGATGGCGGCGGCGCTGGTGGGGATGCGGACCCGCCTGCCCGGTCTCGCGGCCGAGAAGCTCCCCCAGTTCGGGGTCGCGGCGATGTGGGTCTACCACCCGCTGATCAACGCGCGCCTGGCGCGCATCTGCGACCTGGCCGGGGTCGAGCTGATCGCCTGGACCGTCGACGACGAGCGGCGCATGCACACCCTCGCCGAGATCGGAGTCGCCGGCATCTGCTCCAACGACCCTCGCCTCTTCCGCCGCCTCGTGGGCTGACCCCGGTCGTGCGGAGGGAAGCGGGCGCGTCCGGCGCTAGACGGTGCCCGGCGTCGCCGTCGGCGGCAGGCCGCGGCCGCCCCTGACCCGCACCGCCGACTCCAGGTCCTCGGTGGTGAAGCCTCCCACGGCCTCGCCGTCCACCGCGTAGCGGTACAGCGCCACGCCGAAGACCCCGCTCAGCGCCTTGCCGACGAGGGCCGCGGTCGCCAGCACCAGGACTCCGATCGCCACCAGCAGGGCGCCGAGGAAGGAGGCAGAGGGCCAGGCGAAGGCGCCGGCCAGGATCAGGACGGCCGCCGGCAGCACCCCGAGCAGGAAGACCGCCGCGCCGATCGCGATGTTGCCGGTGATCTGCTGCCCCCATTTGCTGCGGAAGATCGATGCCGAGCGCTTCAGCGTCTCGAGCGGGCCGGTGCCCTCGATCGCAATCACCGGGACCGAGAGGAAGGTGACCAGCGACCAGGCCATGCCGACCAGCCGCGCGGCGACGTTGCCGGCGACGCCGCCCTGGTTCTCGAGCACCCCCATCAGCACGCTGATCGCGGTCGAGACGGCCGCCCAGCCGCAGATCTGGGTGAAGCGGCTGCGGGCTACCGCGAGCCCGTCGCCGACGGTCGCCTCCTGGCCGCTGAAGATCAGGTTGGCCGCGGCTGCGAGGCCGACGCTGAAGTAGATGCCGACCACGGCGAGGACGTAGACGCCGATCACCAGCAGCGGGATCGCGCCGCCGAGGCTGTCCTGATCGAGCAGGTAGAGGCCCGGGCCGAGGAAGACGATCGCCAGCACCACCGTCGCCAGCGCCCCGTAGAGCGGGAAGCGGATCAGCTCGCGGTGCTCGCCCAGCAGCGCCCAGCTCTTCCTCGTCAACGCCCAGCCGCGTCGAATCCTGCTCATGCCAGCCTCCTCGGTTTCCGTTCGACCTAGGCGGTTTCGGCAAGACCCGGGGTTCGCTTGACCCCTCGCTCCTCGAAGTACTCCCACTCCGCCTCGCCGAGGGCGGTGGCGGGCGGATCCGCGTACACCCACTCGCGCGCGATCCGGTGCCAGTTGCGCTTCGCCCGCAGCTGCCCGAGCACGGCGACGACGCCGATCTCCATCCTCCGCCCCATCAGCTCGTCGGCGGGGATCGACTCGCGCCGCATCAGGTCGAAGTACTCCGAGCGCGGGTCGTTCGTCGACTCGATGATCTTCATCACCCGCCGGGCGGATATTTCGATCTCGCGGTCTTCCAGGTACCAGCCGCCGACCGCGCGCATGTGGTCGAGCAGCCGCTCGGCGTCGAGCTTGGACGGTTTCTTCACGAAGCCGAGGTCGTGCAGCGCCTGGCGCACCGCCTCGGGTTCGTTGCGCGAGGCGGCGTCGAAGGCGCGCTGCTCGAGCAGGATCTGCTCCCGGTCGAGCTTCTTCGTCATCCCGAAGTCGAGGAAGGCGACGCGGTCGTCGTCCATCAGGATGTAGTTGCCGGGGTGGGGGTCGGCGTTGAAGTGCTGCAGGTGGTAGATCGAGCCGAAGCTGCCGCGGAAGACGATCTCGCCGAAGCGGCTGCGCTGCTCGTGGGGGAGCTGCTTGATCTGCTGGAAGTCGCGCCCGCGCACGAGCTCGGTGACCAGCACCCGGCGGCGCGAGAGCCGCGTGACCACTTCCGGCACGTAGATGAAGGGGTGTTCGCGGTAGGCGCGGGCGAACGAGCGGTGGTTCTGGGCCTCGTACTCGTAGTCGAGCTCCTCCATCACCCGCTCGCGCAGCTCCTCGGCGATCGCCTTCGCGTCGAGGCCGGGCGCGATCGCCCGCGCCAGCCGCACCAGCGTGCCGGCGTTGCGGAGGTCGGCCTCGAGCGCCTCGGCTATCCCCGGGTACTGGATCTTCACCGCGACCTCGCGGCCGTCGAGCAGCTCGGCCCGATGGACCTGCCCGATCGAGGCGGCGGCGAACGCCTCGTGCTCGATCTCGGCGAAGTACTCGGAGAGCGGCTCGTCGTCGTACTCCTCCTCGAGCACCTTGACGACCTTCTCCCACGGCATCGCCGGGGCGTCGGTGCGCAGTTTCGCCAGCTGCTCCTGGTAGATCTCGCGGTACTCCTCGGGGATGAACTCGGTGTCGATGAAGGACGCGAACTGGCCGAGCTTCATCGCCGCGCCCTTCATCTGCCCCAGCGCCGCGACCATCTTCATCGCGGTCTCCATATGGCGCTGCTCGAGATGCTCCTGCGCCTCTTCCTGCGAACGGCCGACGTTGCGGGCCTTCGTGCCGGCGTAGCGGGCGCCCTGCACGCCTACGACCGAGCCCAGCTTGGCCGAGCGGCGGATCCGCCCGCGCGGGATCTTCGAATCGTCTGCCACGCTCGAAAGGTTGCCACAGGCGCCCTCGGCGGCGACGTTTCTCTATCCTCTCCCGTCCGATGGCAGCTTCCCGCTCAACGCTCAAGGTCGCTTCCCGCGCCGAGTTCGGCTCGCGCGCGGCGCGCCGCCTGCGCAACCAGGGGATCGTGCCGGGCGTCGTGTACTCCGGCGGCGAGGAGGCGACGGCGTTCCAGGTCTCCGAACGTGAGGTGCGGCGCATCCTGCACGAGGGCGCGGCGCTGTTCGAGCTTCAGGTCGAGGGCGCCAAGGCCGTCCCGGTCGTGATCAAGGAGCAGCAGCTGCACCCGGTCCGCGGCACGATGCAGCACATCGACCTTCAGCAGGTCCGCCTCGACGAGGCGATCCAGGCCGACGTGGTGATCGAGCTCGAGGGGGTAGAGGACGCTCCGGGCGTCCGCGCCTCCGGCGTGCTCGAGCACGTCACTCGCGAGGTCACAGTCGAAGCCCTGCCCACCGACATCCCGGACAGGATCGTCGTCGACGTCTCGGCGATGGAGATCAACGACACCCTGCAGCTCTCCGCGGTCACCGCCCCCGAGGGCGTCGTATTCGTCGCCGACGAGCCGGAGGAGGTCACGATCGTCACCCTCTCGCCGCCGCGGGTCGAAGAGGTCGCGGCCCCCGAGGTCGAGGAGGAGGCCGAACTGGTCGGCGAGGCCGCCGAGGGCGAGGCCGCCGAGGGCGAGGGCGAGGCCGCCGAGGGCGGCGAGTCGGGCGAGTCCGAGGGCTAGGCCCCGGTGTCCCTCTTCCGCCGGCGCCGGAGCGGCGGCGATGGCGGAGACCGGATCCTCGTCGTCGGTCTCGGCAACCCGGGCCCCGAGCACGATCGATCGCGTCACAACGTCGGCTTCGACGTCGCCGCCGAGCTGGTCCGGCGCTGGGACCTGGGCAAGCCGCGGAAGAAGTTCCGCGGCCTCCTCTACGAAGGCCGGACCGGGCCCGGCGGCACGCGCGTCGCCCTGCTGCTGCCACAGACCTACATGAACCGCTCCGGCGAGTCAGCCGGCCCGGCCCGGGGCTCGCTCGGAGTTCCTCTCGACCGGGTCATCGTCCTCCACGACGAGATCGACCTTCCCTTCGGCCAGGTGCAGACCCGGCTGGGTGGCGGGCTGGCCGGCCACAACGGGCTCAAGAGCCTGCGCCGCGGCTTCGGCGACCCCGGCTTCTGGCGGGTGCGGGTCGGGGTGGGCCGGCCGGACTCGACCGACCCCGAGATCGTCTCCGCCCACGTGCTCGGGCGCTTCCGCGAGCCGCGGCCGGAGGTCGAGGCGCTGATCGCCGCCGCGGCCGACGAAGCGGCGAGCCTGGTCGAGCGACTAGGTTCCGGAGACGATGAGCGAGGCTGAGCCCCTGACGAGCTACTCGGCCGCCGACGACGGCGTCGCGCTGATCCGCCTCGAGCGCCCGCAGGCACGCAACGCGCTCAACAGCCTGATGCTGCGCGAGCTGCTCGAGCATCTGGCGACCGCGCGGGGCGACGAGGCGGTCCGCGTGCTCGTCTTCAGCTCGGGCGACCAGCTGGGCTTCTCGGCGGGCGCCGACGTCAAGGAGCAGCTCGACGCCGAGGGCCACGTCCGTCGCATGCAGCTGTTCGCCGACCTCTACGACGGGGTGGTCTCCTTCCCCAAGCCGACCGTCGCCGCCTGCCACGGCGACGTCGTCGGCGGCGGCGCCGAGATCGCCGTCGCCTGCGATCTTCGCGTCGGCGGCTCGAACCTTCGCCTTCGATTCCCCGGCGCCGCGCTCGGCATGCCGGTCGGTCCCGCGCGTCTCGTCACCCTCTGCGGCCTCGCCACGGCCAAGTACCTGCTGCTCACCGCGCGCACGGTGGGCGCGGACGAGGCCCTGCGGCTCGGGCTCGTCAACCGCGTCGCGCCGGCGGCCGCAACCGAGGACGCAGCGCTCGACCTGGCGCGGGAAGTGGCCGCCCATCCTCCAGGGGCGGCGGCGCGTCTGAAGCGCATGCTGCACGACTGGGACGAGGTCGAGGCCCGCTCCGCCGTCGAGGGCAGGGGACAGGTCGAGCACGTCCGCGGCGGCGGCGACCTGCCGTTCGGCTAGTCGATCGCTTTCGGTCAGGCGATCGAAATTCGTCGGCGCCGCGGCGATGTTGGTATCGCTGCGGCGCCGACGGGGACCGGCGGGAGATAGAGGGGACCGGGGGGGTTGGTCGCCCTCCACGGGGGATGATCGGTCCTCGCCGGGCAGCACGCATCCGGGGGGGACCCAGGACCTCGGATGGGTTCACTACGGAGGGGCTGCCGGCTACCGCGATGCCCTTGTCGCTCGGCGTCACCTCGCTGGCACCGGAAACGGCTCGGCGCGCCCGCGACCTAGAATCGGAGCCGCCGGCCGGATCGCGCGATCCGGCCGCTTCGCCTGCCATGAGCCTGCGCCCACTTCTCGACATCGCCACCGAGAACGAGCGTTTCCACGCGCTCTGCGCTCGCGTGCGCGCGGCGGCCGACGGGGGGGAGGCGCAGGCGATCCGCGCCTCGGCGACGCTGCGCCCCCTGCTGCTGGCCGCGCTGCTGGAGGACGAGCGCGGCCTCGCCGGCCGCCCGGCCCTGCTCGTCGCCGCCGACGACCGATCCGGCCGCGATCTCGCCGCCGACCTGCGCGCCTACCTGGCGCCGCGCCGGGTCCGGTTCTACCCATCGCGCGGAACGGGCTACGCGTCCCACGTGTCGCCGCCGCCGCATTTGGTCGGGCTGCGGATCGACGCCCTCGACGCGCTCACCCGCGAGGCCGACTCGGTGGTCGTCGCCTCGGCGACCGCCCTCGCCGAGACGGTTCCCGACGCCTCGCTGCGGCCGGCGGGGTTCGCGCTCTCGCTCGGCGAGGAGGTCGAGCTCGGGGCGGTCGCCGACGACCTCGCCGCGGCAGGCTACGAGCGGGTCGAGCAGGTAGAGGAGCGGGGGCAGTTCGCGGTTCGCGGCGGCATCCTCGACGTCTACCCGGCGACCGAGGAGCGGGCGGTCCGAATCGAGCTGTTCGGCGACGAGATCGACTCGATGCGCTGGTTCTCGACCTTCACCCAGCGCTCGCTCGGAGACACCCGGCGGGTCGAGCTGGCGCCGGCGGCGGAGCTCGACGCCGAGCACCGCGAGCTGGCCGAGCTGGCGGCGCTGGAAGCGGAGGAGGAGGGGGCCGCCCCGCGCGGGCTCGCCGACCTGCTGCCACTCGAGCGCTTCCGGGCGCCGCTCGAGCTCGTCCCCGACGAGGCGGCGGTCGTCCTCGCCGAGGCCGACGAGATCGAGGCCGCGGTGCGCGACCACTGGGAGGACGCGACGACGGCGATGCACGCCGAAGACGCGCGGCAGCTCTACGTCGACGTCGCCGCGCCGCTGGCCGGCCGCGCCGCCCTGGCGCTGACCGCCGCCGGTGAGGACGACGAGGACGCCTTCCGGGCCGCGCGGGCGGAGTCGCCGGCGCGCAGCGTCAAGGAGGCCGAGGCGGAGCTGGAAAAGCTGGTCCGCTCGGGCTACCGCACGGTCGTCGCCTTCGACAGCCGCGGCGAGGCGGAGCGCACCCGTTACGGCCTGGACCGGCTCGACGTGCGGCTGCTGGAAGGCGGGCGTCTCTCGCCCGATCCCGGCGTCGCCTTCGCCGAGGCCCGCTTGCGCGACGGCTTCGTCAGTCCCGAGCTGCGACTCGCCGTCTACCCCTTCCGGCGCCTCGTCCACCGCCGCCGCAGCGAGGAGCCGGCGCCGGGAGCGGGCCGCGGCCGCCTTGCCTTCAGCGAGCTGCGCGTCGGCGATCACGTCGTCCACGAGGACCACGGCGTCGCCCGTTTCGCCGGCTTCGAGACGAAGACGGTCGCCGGCATCACCCGCGACTACCTCGAGCTCGAGTACGCGGGGACGGACAAGGTGTTCATG
>JBLNAC010000190.1:0-7869 GCA_050259155.1 Syntrophothermus sp. | reverse complement strand
GGACTTCGACGAAGTCGTGGTCGCGGCTCCGCCGCCCGGGGTCACGGGCTGGCTGCGGCCCAGCCTCGCCGTGCGCCTGCGGCGCGCGACCCCCGTCCCGGTTGCGGAGCTGACCATCCATACAAGCCCGGAGCAGGCCGTACCGCCGATGGTGGAGCAGCCCCTCGGCGCGGCCTCGTGACGCGCCGCTAGTCGTCGCCGCCTCCGCCTCCGCCTCCGCCGCCTCCGTCGTCGCCTTCGGGCCTGACCGGCGGGAGCGGTTCGGGCGCCGGTTCAGGTTCGGGGAGCGGTTCGGTCGTGGTCGGTTCGGTGGATGGGGGGGTGGGTTCGGCTGGTTCGCTTCGTCCCGAGCCGGAATGGCCGGCGCCGCCGTGCCGGTGCGGGCGCGGGGCAAGCGCGTCGCCCGCCGACACCGGTTCAGAGGAGATGCCGATCTTTTCGCTCGTCAGCGTGCTGGCCGCCAGCGCCACCCCGCCGGCTATCAGCAGTCCGATCAGGGCGAGGCCGATCCATTTCACCGTTCCCTTCAGGTTCATTCGCGCGGCTCCTCCGTTCGCAGCTCGATTATCGCCCGCAGACCGCCCCCCTCGCGCGGGCCCAGCTTCACGTCGCCCCCCCATTGACGGGTCAGCTCGCGGGCGATCGCCAGCCCGAGCCCGGTCCCCTTCGGCCCCCGCCTGCCGGCGCCGCCCCGGCGGAAGCGCTCGAAGACCGCCTCCTCCTCGCCGGGGTCGAGGCCGGGGCCGCGGTCGAGGACCTCGATCCGGCCCGGCGCGGAGGCGATCGTGACCTCGGTCCCCTCGGGCGAGTAGAGGAGCGCGTTCTCCACCAGGGCGTCGATCGCGCGCTCGAGGTCGGGTCCGGCGCACCAGCCCATCGCCGGCCCTCCGGCGCTCTGCACTCCGAGTTCGATCCTGTGTTCGGCGGCGCTCGCCTGCCAGCGCCCCGCCGCGGACCGCGCGGCGGCGCCGAGGTCGAGCCGCTCCCCCGGCAGTTCGTGCTCGCCTGCCCTGCTCAGGATCAACAGCTCGTCGACGATCAGCGAGAGCCGGTCGATCTCGCGCATCGCAGCGCCGACGTCCGTGGCCGCGGCGCGGTCGTCGCGCAGCTCCTCGCCGAGCGCCTCGAGTCGCAGCCGCAGGCCGGTCAGCGGTGTCCGCAGCTGATGCGAAGCGTCGGCGACGAAGTCCTGCTGGACGCGCAGCAGCCGTTTCACCCGTGCGGTCATCTCGTTGAAGGTGCGGGCGAGGGAGCGCTGCTCGGTGCTGCCCTCGACGCGTACGGTGGCGTCGAGGTCGCCGCCGGCGACGCGGCGCGCGGCGCGGTCGAGCCGCCTGATCGGCCTCGCTATCTGGGCCGCGATCAGGGAGCCGGCGATCAGGCCGAGCAAGAGGACGACGAGCGCGAGGCCGCCGACGTAGAAGATCGAGTCCCGGACCGCGCGGTTGATCGCGTTGACGCTCTGCGTGATGCGGACGGCGCCCCGGGTCCGCCCTCGCTCGACTATCGGCGTCGCGGTGGCGAGGATTTCGGTCCCGAGCGTTTCGCTCTTGCGGCTGAGCTGAGCTTCCTGCCCGCTCAGCGCGGTCTCGATCTCTGGCCGATCGGCGTAGCTTCGCCCGCGGGGGGCTCCGGCCGAGTCGGCGAGCAGCCGGCCGGCGGCGTCGACGACGATGACCCGGCCACGCACGCTGTCCGCCGAGACCTGGACCAGGCGCTGCAGGCGCGCGGGCCGCGGCGGGTCGATCCACTCCTGCGAGGACGTGGCGACGACCTGCGCCTGGCCGCGCGCCTGGCTCCGCACCTCGGAGTCGACGCGGTCTCGCAGGCTCAGCGCCAGCGGCACGCCGAAGGCGATCAGCGCCAGCAGGAGGACGTAGGCCAGCGCCAGGAGGAGGGTGGCCCGGAGGCTTACGGCTCTTCGTCCTCCGGCGCGGCGAACCGGAACCCGACGCCCCGCACCGTCTCGATGTAGGTCGGGTCGGCCGGATCGTCGCCGAGCTTGCGCCGCAGCCAGCCGATATGGACGTCGAGCGTCTTGGTCGAGCCGAACCAGTTGGTGTCCCAGACCTCGGACATCAGGTCCTCGCGCTTGACGACGTGGCCGGCGCGGCGCATCAGCGCCGCCAGCAGGTCGAACTCCTTGCGCGAGAGGTCCAGCTCCTCGCTTCCCAGTCGCGCGATCCGCGCCGCCGGGTCGAGCTCGACCTCGCCGATCCGCACCGGCTTCTCGAGCGGGGCCTCGCGCTGCGCGCTGCGTCGCAGGACCGCGCGGATCCTCGAGATCACCTCCGCCGCGCTGAACGGCTTCACGACGTAGTCGTCGGCGCCGAGCTCGAGGCCGACGATCTTGTCCATCTCGGTGCCGCGGGCGGTCAGCATCAAGATCGGCACGTCGGAGCTGCGCCGCAGCTCGCGGCACACGTCCCGGCCGTCGCCGTCGGGCAGCGCCAGGTCGAGCATGATCAGGTCGGGGTCGCGCTCCGAGGCGAGGCGCAGGGCGCCGGCGGCGGTGCCGGTCACGAGCGCCTCGAAGCCGGCGCGGCGCAGGGCCTCGGCGAAGGGCTGGGAGATCGATTCCTCGTCCTCGACGACGAGGATCCGGCCGCTGTTCATCGCGTCTGTCACGCATCCACTCTAACGCCGCCTCGCCCGGTCCCGGCTCGGCTTTGCCAGGTCTTTACCCGCCTCTGTGCAGCGCTTTCAGCAGCGCTCCGGAGAATCGCCGGGCAAACTTCGACAAGGGGGTGGAAGCATGAAGCGGACAAGGATCAAACTCGCGACCGGCGCCACGGTGGTGCTGCTCGGAGGGCTGGCGGGCCTGGCTCTCAGCGAGGGCAGCAGGACCGACGGCAAGGCCGTGGCCGAGAAGCCGCTGGTGCGCACCAAGGTGATCCGCCAGACGGTCCACGTGACCAAACACGCGAAGCCGAAGCACAGCGTCGGGGCCGGCGGCGGCAGCGGCGGCGCCTACGCGGGCGGCTCGGCGGGCGCCGGCACGGCGACGACCGGCTCCTCCTCGACCGGCTCCTCGTCCTCCTACGAAGCCGCCCCCGTGACCACCTCGACCAGCGGCGCAGCCTCCGCCCCCGCCGGCGAAAGCTACGAACCGGTCGTCACCAGCACCAGCGGGGCCGCGAGCTCGCCAGAAGCCTCGACGACTCCCGTCACGACCTCGACCAGCGGCGGCGGCGGCTCGGCCGGCGGCGGCGGCGGTTACGAGGGCGGCGGCGAGGGCGAGGGCGGCGGCGATGACTGAGCGCCCGACCCCGACGCGGCCGAGCTCCGGAATCGTCTTCTGGGCCTCGGTGCTGCTCTTCGCGGCGCTGTTCGGTCTCCTGGCCTACCGCTTCAGCATTGGTCAGGACCCCTCGCAGGCGGCGGCGACCTCGCCGCGGCCGATCCAGGTCCGCAAGGTGATCAAGCGCCGGGTGGTCACCACCGTCGTGCCGAGCCCCGGCGCCGAAACAGTCATCCAGGGCCCGACCAGCTCGACTAGCCTGGCGTCCGCATCAGAACCCGTCACCACGTCCGCCTCCTGACCCAGGAGCCGGCACCTACAACCTGAACTCGACATGAACGAATTCGACCTCACATTCGACGCGATGGGCAGCCACGTCCGCTTCCTGATCGGAGAGCCGGGCGCGGGAGCGGAGCTGCCTCCGGCCGCGGAGGCCGCGAGCAGGGCGCAGCGCTTCGTCGCCGACTTCGACGCCGCGCTGTCCCGCTTCAAGCCCGAGAGCGAGCTCTGCGCGCTCAACGACGATCCACGCGAACGCGTTCCCGCCTCGCCGCTGATGCTGAGCGCCGTCGCCGCCGGCATCGAGGCCGCCCGGCGCAGCGACGGGCTCGTCGATCCGACCCTTGTCAGGGAGATCGAGCAGGCGGGATATCGCAGCTCGCGCGCCGGCATGGCCGGGGCGCCGCTGGCCGAGGGCCTGATGGCGGCGCCCCCGCGCCGGCCGGCCCGGCCCAATCCCGAATCGCGCTGGCGAGAGCTCGCCGTCGACGAGACCGAGGGCGTGGTCGTGCGGCCCCCCGGCGTCCGCTTCGACACCGGGGGCGTCGGCAAGGGCCTCTGCGCCGACCTCGTCGCGGCGAGCCTGCGCGGCTATCGGCGCTTCATCGTCGACTGCGGCGGCGACATCAGGATCGGCGGGGCGGACGCCCTGGCCAACCCCTACGAGGTCTACGTCGAACACCCGCTCAGCGGCGAGCGCGTCCACGTTCTGCGCCTCGGCTTCGGCGGAGTCGCGACCTCGGGCCTCAACGTCCGCATCTGGCGCGACGGCGACGGACGCTACTTCCATCACCTGCTCGACCCCGCGAGCGGTGAGCCGGCCTGGACCGGCCTGATCGGCGCCACCGCGCTCGGCGACACCGCGCTCGAAGCGGAGACGCTCTCGAAGCTCGCGCTGCTGTCGGGCCCCGAGGGCGGCCGCGCGGCGCTGGCCGAGCACGGCGGCCTGCTGGTCCACGACTCCGGCCGGGTCGAGCCGGTCGGGCCGCTGGCCGTCAGCCCGACGATCCGCATCCCCGACCTGGCAGGCGCCGGCGGTGCGCGATGAGCTCGCTCACCGAAACCCTGCAGACTCACGGCTGGTGGCTCGCCAGCCGCGCCTCGGGCCTGGTCGCGCTGGTCCTGGTCACCGTCTCCGTCGGGCTCGGCCTGGCGATGGCGGGGAAGGTGATGCGCCGGCCCGGACTCGGGAAGAGACTGATGGCGATCCATGAGCAGGCCGCACTGGCGGGGCTTGTCGCGATCGCCGTCCACGGCATCGCCCTGCTCGGCGACCCCTGGCTGAACCCCGGGATCGGCGGCATCGCGGTTCCCTTCACGATGAGCTTCAAACCGCTCTTCACCGGCCTCGGCATCATCGCCGGCTACCTCGCGGCGCTCCTCGGCCTCAGCTACTACGTGCGGAGGCGGATCGGGACGCGGCTGTGGCGCAAGGCCCACCGGGCGACGGTCCTCGTCTACCTGCTCGGCCTGGGGCACGCCCTCGGCTCGGGCACCGACGCGACCGCGGTCTGGTTCCGTTGGTGGGTGATCCTCACCACGCCGGTGGTCGGCGGCCTCCTCGTCTACCGCGTCCTCTCCGAGCGGGCGAGGAAGCAGGCACGGGCGGCGGCGGCCCGGGCCAGGGCCGGGGCCGCCCGCCGCGTCGGCGAGGGGGCGCGGCCGGTTCCCCCGACCCCGGCCCTGGAGGAAGCGTGATGAACGAGCAAGCGAAGGAATCGACAGCGGCGGGCGCCACGGCGCTCGCCGCGAAGGAGGAAACGAGATGAGCTACAAGGCGGTGGTTGACCCGAACGAGTGCAGCGCGCATGGCGACTGCGTCGAGATCGCGCCCGAAGTGTTCCGCCTCGAGGAGACGGCGGTGGTGATCGGCGACGGCCCGGACGAGCTGCTGCTGGAAGCCGCCGAAGCCTGCCCGGCGGTCGCGATCTCCCTCGTCGACCGCGACACCGGCGAGACCGTCTACCCCTGATATGAACGTTCACTAACAATTCGCTAGCATTCCGCCAATCCGGTTTGGGCGCGTTATTGCGCGGCCGGCGCCCCGCAGGAGTCACCCTGTGTTCGCAGAAGGCACCACCCGAATGGCGAGATCTCGCGACAGACATCCCCGCGGCGAGCGGCCCGCCCGGCCCGGCGCCAGGCGCGCGCCGATCATCGAGCTGAACGACGTGACGAAGGTCTACCCCGGCGGGCACATGGCCCTCGACCGGGTGTCGCTGGCGATCGGCCGCGGCGAGTTCGTCTTCCTGGTCGGGCCCACGGGCTGCGGCAAGTCGACGCTGATCAAGATGCTGATCCGCGAGCTAACCGCCACCGAGGGCCAGGTCAAGATCGCGGGGCGCGACATCGGCCGGCTGCCGGAGAAGAAGATCCCCCAGCTGCGGCGGAACATCGGCACGGTCTTCCAGGACTTCAAGCTGCTCCCCAACCGCACCGTCTACGACAACGTCGCCTACGCGCTGCAGGTGATCGGCGCTTCGCGGGCCGAAATCCGCGAGCAGGTGCCGGCGACACTGCGCCTGGTCGGGCTCTCGACCAAGCTCCACAGCTACCCGGACCAGCTCTCCGGCGGCGAGCAGCAGCGCGTCTCCGTCGCCCGTGCCTTCGTCAACCATCCGCCGCTGCTGCTGGCCGACGAGCCGAGCGGGAACCTCGACCCGGTGACGTCGATCGGGATCATGCAGCTCCTGTACCGGATCAACAAGACCGGCACCACGGTCCTGGTCGTCACCCACGACCGCGAGATGGTCGACAACATGCGGCGCCGGGTGATCGAGCTCTACGAGGGGCGCGTCGTCCGCGACGAGGTCTCGGGCGGCTACACCGAGGAGTCGACGTCCGAGTTCGGCCTGCGCATGCGGGCTGAGATGGGAGTCGGCGCCCAGGGCGAGCAGCGGACCAACGGCCACGACCACGAGCGCCTCGTCTGAGCCCGATGGGACGGCTGCTCTTCTTCATCCAGGAGGCCGCGCGCGCGATGCGGCGCAACGCCGCCCCCAGCCTGGCCGCGATCGTCACCACCGCGGTCACCGTGATCCTGCTCGGGGTCCTGATCCCGATCTTCCAGACAGCGCAGGCGAAGAGCAATCAGGTCCGCGGCCAGCTCAACTTCCAGGTTGCGCTCTACCCCGACGCGACGATGGCGGAAATCAGGCAGCTGCGGGGGGATCTGGAAGCGATCCCTCACGTGGCCGACGTCGAATTCGTCACCAAGGCCGAGGCGATGCGGGAACTGAAGGAATCGCTCGGCAAGGAGAAGAGCGAAGAACTGACGTCGCAGCTGCGGACCAACCCGCTGCCGTCGAGCTTCCGCATCGTCCCCGACGACGCAGCCAACCTGACCTCGATCAAACGCGCGATCTTCCCCGAAGGCCCAGGCGGAAAGGCCGCCTTCGGGATCGTCAGCAACGAATTCAGCCGGCAGCAGGAAACGCAGAAGATCGAGCAGGTGACGAGCGCGCTGAAGATCGTGCTCACCGTGATCACGGCGCTCCTGATAGCCGCCTCGCTGATGCTGATCGGGAACACGATCCGGCTCTCGATCTACACCCGTCGCCGCGAGGTCGAGGTGATGCGGCTGGTCGGCGCGACGCGCTGGTTCATCCGCTGGCCGTTCATGCTCGAGGGCGTGGTCGTCGGCGCCGCGGGCGGTCTGGTAGCCATACTGATCCTGTGGCTCGGAAAGATCACGATCGTCGACCCGCTGAGCAGGACCTTCCACTTCCTCGAAGCGCAGAACGACACCGCCGTCAACTTCCCGGAGCTGGTCGCGATCCTCTTCGCCGCCGCGGTGATCGTCTCGACGCTCGGCTCCGGCATCACGCTGCGCCGGTTCCTCAGGGTCTGAGGCCTCGATGAGAACCCGCGGTGCCGTGGCGTTCGCCGTGGCATTGGTCGTCGCCCTCGGCGTCGGCCTCTGGCTCGGCGGCCACCCCGCGAAGCTGCCGGACTTCCTGCGCGAACGGTTCGTCGCCGAACCGTCCGGCCTGACCGCGGAAGCGGCGGAACTGATCCAGGACAACTACTACCGGCCGGTCGGCGACGGCGAGCTCGAGAACTCCTCCCTCCAGGGCATGGTGAGGGAGCTGCGCCGCCGCCACCACGATCGCTTCTCGGACTATTTCTCCCCCCAGAGCCTGGCCGCGTTCAACGAGCAGATCGAAGGCCATTTCTCCGGCATCGGCCTCTCGATCGTGCCGGTGAAAAAGGGCCTGCATGTGGTCGCGGTCTTCCCCCGGTCGCCCGCCGCCGGCGACACGATCGTTTCGGTCGAAGGCGAGTCGCTGGCCGGGGTCGACAGCGAAGTCGCGGTGTCGAAGATCAAGGGCCCGGAAGGAACGCAGGTC
>JBLNAC010000189.1:0-13098 GCA_050259155.1 Syntrophothermus sp. | reverse complement strand
CGCCGGCCCCGCCCGCGCCCCCGCTCGCCGGCCGCCGACTCCAGCGCCAGCTCCCGCCGCTCCTCGGCGGCCGCGACCAGCTCGGCGAGGATCTCCTCCAGCTGCGCCGACTGCTCCGGGGCCAGCCGCAGCTCGCCGTCGGCGAAGCTCTCGTGGGCGCGCGGAACAGGCAGCTCGCTCTCCACCACCCGGCCGCCGAGGGCTCCCAGCACCTTGCGCGTTTCGGCTTGCGCCCAGACCGCCCCGAACATCCCGGTTGAGGCGCCGATGGCGGCGGCGGGCTTGCCCATCAAAGCGCTCTGGCCCGCGGGGCGCGAGACCCAGTCGAGGGCGTTCTTGAGGACGCCGGGGATCGAGCGGTTGTACTCGGGGGTGGCGATCAAGACCGCGTCGGCGGCCGCGATCGCCTCGCGCAGGTCCTCGACCGCGGCGGGCATGCCCGCGGCCTCGACGTCGGAATCGTACGGCGGGATCTCCCCCAGCCGCCGGTACTCGGTCAGCTCCGCGCCTGCGGGCAGCCGCGCGGCGGCGGCCCGCAGGAGGGCGCTGTTGTAGGAGCCCAGGCGCAGGCTTCCGGAGATCCCGAGAACGCGCACAGCTCAGGCCTCCGCCGGGACCAGCTCGAGCTCGACGTCGATCGCGACCTCCCACTCCAGCAGCCGGCCGCCGCTGGGCAGGTCGGCGTTGAACATCAGGCCGAAGTGACGCCGGTCGACCGCCGCGTGCAGCGAGAGGACGACCCGGGCGGCGCCGCCGAGGTCGGCTCCGACCTCGCCGAAGCGACCGGTCGCCACGACCTCCCGGCTCTCGCCGCGGATCTCCAGCTCGCCGCCGAGGCGGACCGAGCCGTCCTCCTCCAGGCTCAGCTCGGTCGAGTCGAACCGGAGCTGCGGGAAGCGCTCGGCGTCGAAGAAGTCGGGGGAGAGGAGGTGCCCCTTGAGCTGAGCGTCGTCGACCTGGATGCTGGCGACCTCGACGGTGCCCTCGAGGCGGGGGCTCTCGCCGCCGGTGAGCGTCACCGAGTAGGCCCCGAAGCCGCTGCGGAAGGTCGCCAGGTTGTTGTGGGTGATCGAGAAGCCGATCGAGGAATGGATCGGGTCGGCGCTCCAGGTGCCCGTCGGAATCTGCCGGCTGATCGTCTCAGTGCTCATCGTGGTCCTTTCCGAAGAATGTTTGTTGTCGAGTCAATACTTGACACAGAAACCATCTTAGCAGAAATAGTTGCTGAAACAACTATTGTCCCGACAACTTCATCTGCGATGATCAGGGCATGGCCGCGCGCGCGACAGCCACGACTGCCACCGTCTCCGAGCCCTGCGGCGAGAGCCCCCACCGGGCGGCATGGGTCGCGATCGCCCGCACCTACGCAGCGGTGACGGGTCGCCTCCAGGACGCGCTGACCGCCGCCGGCCTGCCGCCGCTCGCGTGGTTCGAGGTGCTGGCCACGGTCGCCGCCGCCCCCGAGCAGCGGATGAAGATGGGAGAGCTGGCGGAGGCGCTGGTGATCACCAGGGGGGGCCTGACGGAGCTGGTCGACCGCCTGATCAAGGCGGGCCTTCTCGAGCGCACGCTCTGCGAGTCGGATCGCCGGGTCAGCTACGCGACCCTGCTGCCGGCGGGGGCTGAGCTACTTGCGGAGATGCGACCCGTCGTCGAGGCCGAGCTCGAGACCGTCTTCGCGGCCGATTTCAGCCCGCAGCAGGCGCAGGAGCTGCGCGGCATGCTGGAGAGCCTCGAGGGCTCCGCCTGCGGCGCCGGCTGAGCGGGACCGGCCGCGCTCAGACGGCGAGCGCCGCGGCCGTCCGCTCCTTGGCGGACTCGACCAGCGCCAGCACGGCCGCCTCCTGCCCTTCGCGGAGCAGCCGGATCGGATCGGGGTCGCCGTTGACGATCCCCTCGAAGAACTCCTTGCGGTCCTGGTAGGTCGGCAGCGTCCCCTTCGCCCAGCCGCGAGCGTCGTTGAGGATCACCGCGAGCCGGGCGTACTCCTCGCCGAACAGCTCGGCGATCTCGCGCCTCATCCGTTTCGCAAGCGCCGGCGAGGCACCCGCGGTCGAGATCGCGATCGCCAGCGGGCCGGTCCGGAGGATGGCCGGGAGGATGAAGTTGCAGAGCGGCGGCACGTCGACGACGTTGACCAGCATCGCCCGCCGCTCGGCGTCGTCGAAGACGCCGATGTTGACCTCGCTGTCGTCGGTGGCGGCGATAACCATGAAGATCCCTTCGAGGTCCTCGGCACCGGCGTAGGGGCGTTTCTCCCACCTGATCGAGCCCTCGCGGGCGAGGTCTTCGAGCTCAGGGTGCGCGGTCGGCGCGACGAGGGTCACGTCGCCGCCGCAGGCGAGCAGCCCCTCGACCTTCTCGAGCCCGATGTCGCCCCCGCCGACGACCATGCACCGCCTCCCTTTCAGTTTCAGGCAGGCGATGTAGAACGGCGTCTCCAGCATGTCGCGCACGCAGGACTGGTCGCAGATCCCCTTGCGGAGCTGGCAGACGCACTTCTTGCCCGCGTAGGCCTGGGCCGGCATGTGAGACAGGTTATACGGCGTCCAGCGTCAGCTTCAGGCCTTGGTCCAGGCCGATCGCCGGGTGCCATCCCAGCTCCCGCTCGGCGCGGCTAGCGTCCACCGCGATCCGCTGCACCTCGCCGGTCCGGGGCGGCGCCAGCTCGGGCTCGAAGCCGTCGGCGCCGCCCAGGGCGGAGAGCGCCTCGACCAGCTCCAGCACGCTCGTCTCGCGCCCGGTGCCGATGTTGACCGGGCCGCTCACCCGCGACCCGGCGGCGGCCAGGGCGGCGTCGACGACGTCGCCGACGTAGATGTAGTCGCGGGTCTGAGTGCCGTCGCCGTAGACCGTCGGCCGGCCCCCCGAGCGCAGCACGCCGCAGAAGATCGCGATCACGCCGGCCTCGCCGAGCGGGTCCTGGCGCGGGCCGTAGACGTTGCCGAGCCGCAGGGCCACGGTGGAGAGGCCGTAGAGGCGCTCGTAGAGCGCCAGATAGCCCTCGGCCGCGTACTTGCTCTGCCCGTAGGCGGAGATCGGCGCGATCGGCGCCCCCTCGTCGAGCGGCAGCTCCTGGCCCGCGCCCTCGCCGTAGATGGCGCCGCCGGTCGAGGTGAAGACGACCCTCTCGGCCCCCGCGCCGCGGGCGGCGTCGAGCACGTTGGCGGTGCCGCCGACGTTGACGGCGGCGTCGAAGGCGGGATCCGCGAGCGACTTGCGGACGTCGATCTGGGCGGCGAGGTGGAAGACGACCTGCGGCCGGCGCTCGGCCGCCAGGGCTGTGAGCGCGGCGGCGTCGCGGATGTCGATCTCGCGCAGCTCGGCGCCTGCCTCCAGCGCCGCCTCGAGGTTCGAGAGGCGCCCCGTCGAGAGGTCGTCGACCACCGTCACCTCGTCCCCGCGCGCGAGCAGCGCGTCGACGAGATTCGATCCGATGAAGCCGGCGCCGCCGGTGACAAGGCACCTCATGACGCCGCGGATCCTACGTGGATCGCCTCGTCGCAGGCGCCCCGTCGCTACGTGGATCCCCTCGTCGCAGGCGCCCCGTCGTGTGGGGTATCCCCGAGGGAGCGGCCGGGTGCCCCTGCTACCCTCGCCGCCCTTGACGCAAATCTCGACCCCACGGATCCGCAACGGACTCAGACTGCGAGTGCGAATCCGCCCCCCCTCATGCGCCTGATCGTCACCGAGAAGAACAGCAGCGCGAAGAAGATCGCCGAGATCCTCGGCGCGCCCGGCGGCGGCCCGAAGGCCGACAAGACCTACAAAGTCCCCTTCTACACCTGGACCGACGGGCAGGGGGAACAGATGACGGTCGGCCTCAAGGGGCACGTGCTGGGCCCGACCTTCCCCGAGGGGTACTCGAACTGGCAGAAGACGGACCTGCACGACCTGATCGACGCCGAGCTCGTCAAGGAGCCCACCGACAAGAACGTCGTCAAAGCGATCAGGAAGCTGGCCAAAGACGCCGACGAGTTGGTGATCGCCACCGACTTCGACCGCGAGGGAGAGCTGATCGGGCTCGAGGCGCTGGAGGAGATGCTCGACGCCAATCCGCGGCTCGGCAGCCGCGAGGAAACCGACGCAGGCACGCTGAAGGTGCGCCGCGCCCGCTACTCGGCGCTGACCAAGGAGGAGATCGAGCGCGCCTTCTCCGAGCTCGACTACCTCTCCTACCCGCTCGCCAACGCCGGCGCCGCGCGCCAGGACATCGATCTGCTCTGGGGGGCGACCCTGACCCGCGCGGTCTCGCTCGCGACCCGCCGCTTCGGCTCCAACTTCCTCTCCGTCGGCCGGGTCCAGAGTCCGACCCTGGGACTGATCGTCGAGCGCGAGATGGAGCGCCGCGCCCACGTGGCGAAGCCTTTCTGGGAAGTGCTCGCCCGCTTCGAGCACCCAGACGGCGCCTTCGAGGCCCATCATGCGACCGACAAGTTCTGGGACGAGGCGGAGGCCCAGGCGGCGCTCGCCGGGACCACCTCGCCCGGGACGGTGAAGTCGGTCACGGCCCGCAAGAACACCCGCAAGCCCCCGACCCCCTTCAACACCACCGCCTTCACCACCGACGCCTCCAGCCGCCTCGGCATAACCCCGGCCAGCGCGATGCGGATCGCCGAGGACCTCTACATGGACGGGTTCATCTCCTACCCGCGCACCGACAACACGGTCTACCCGCCATCGCTGCCGGTGCGAGAGCTGATCGGCTCGCTGGTGCGGATCAGGGAGTTCTCGGCCGCCTCCGGCCTGCTCGACCAGCCGCAGCTGACGCCGACCCGGGGGAAGAAAGAGACCACCGACCATCCGCCGATCTACCCGACCCAGGCGATCCACCCCGGGGTGCTCGAGGGTCCGAAGAAGCGCGTCTATGAGCTCGTCGTCCGCCGCTTCCTCGCCACCTTCAGCCCGCCGATGATCACCGAGTCGACCCGGGCCGACATCGAGGCCGGCTCGCAGAGCTACTTCGTCCGCGGCTCGGTCGTCGTCGACCCTGGCTACGCCGGCATCTACACCTACGCACGGTCCGCCGACGAGGAGATCCCGGCGCTGCAGGAGGGCCAGGAGCTGGCGCTCGCCGCTCCGCCCGAGGTCGCCGGCGAGGACGGGGTCACCAGCAACCCCTGGGCGGTCGCGAAGGAGACCCAGCCTCCCTCGCGGATCTCGCAGGGGAAGCTGATCGAGATGATGGAGGAGCGCGGCCTCGGCACCAAAGCGACCCGCGCCGACATCATCCAGAAGCTGTATGACCGCGGGTACGTCTACGGCAACCCGCCGGTCCCCTCCGAGACCGGGATCGCCCTCTACGAGGCTTTCAAGAACTACGTGCCGGCGATGGCGACGCCGGAGATGACGGCGAGGCTCGAGGAGGAGATGGACCGCATCGCCGCGGGCGACATGACCAAGAGCTCGGTCGTCGGCGACAGCCGCGAACTCCTGCACAAGACCTGGAGCGAAATCGACGACAGCCGCGAAGACCTGGCCAAGATCGTCTGGAGGGGGATGGACGAGGACCGCGTCCTCGGCCCCTGCAAGGTCTGCGAGGAGGCGGGTCGGACCAAGGAGGACGGCTCGCCCAACATGCTGCGGATCATCCGCGCGAAAAAATCGGGCAAACGGTTCGTCGGCTGCACCGGCTGGAGCGCCGAGGGCGGCCCGGGATCCTGCGACCAGACCTTCCCGCTGCCCCAGCGCGGCGACCTCTTCCGGCTCGAGGAGCGCTGCTCGGTCTGCGGCGAGACGCCGCGGGTCAAAGTCGTCCCCTTCCGGGGCCGGCCCTGGAACCTCTGCCTAAACGACGACTGCGAGTCGATGCAGGAGATGAAGAAGCGCCGGGCGGAGCGCGAAGCCGCGAGGGCGGCGAAGGAAGAGATGGAGAAGAAGCCGATGCCGGCGGAGGACAAGGCGGGCACGGCGACGCGGAAGCGAAAAAGGGCCAAAGCCGCGGTCAAGTGAAGTGACCGGGGCGTCACCGGCCAACAGCGCGGGGAGCTGCCTCTGATGTTCGTCTCGCTGGAGGGGATCGACGGGTCAGGCAAGAGCACCCAGGCGAAGCTGCTCGCCGCCGCGCTGGGCCCCGGCACGGTCGCGATCCGCGAGCCGGGGGGGACCGACGCCGCCGAGCGGATCCGCGGCCTGCTCGCCGACGCCGCCCTCGAGCTCGAGCCGCTGGCCGAGCTGCTGCTCTTCTGCGCCGCCCGCGCCGACCTCACCGCGCGGGTGATCCGGCCGGCCCTCGACGCCGGCCGCGACGTCGTCTGCGACCGCTTCTCCGACTCCAGCGTCGCCTACCAGGGAGCCGCGCGGGGCCTGGGCGTCGGCGAGGTGATCTCGCTCTGCGACACCGCCACCGACGGCCTCTGGCCGGACCTGACGCTGCTGCTGCGGATCGACCCCGAGGTCGGCCTGCACCGCGCGGCGGGGGACGACCGGTTCGAGTCCGAGGGCCTCGAGCTGCAGCGTGCGGTGGCCGCCGCGTACGAGGAGATCGCCGTGATCGCGCCCGACCGGGTCGTCGCGATCGACGCCACCGGCCCGGTCGAGAAGGTCCACGAGCGGGTGATGGCCGTCGTCCACCGGCACCTCCGATGAGTCGAGAGCGCATTTCCCCTCGCCCGCTGGCCGAAACCGCACTTCCACACGCTATGCGAGCGAAAGCGCGTTCTCAGGGAAAGGTCGACGCAAAACGCGTTCTCACGGGCGGGGCGCGCGGCCGTGTGGGCCGCGGCGCGGAGGCCGCTTGAGCACCACGGTCGAGCGGGCGACCGAGCACCAGCCGCGGGCGCGACTCGCGCTCACCGCGGCGCTGCGCACGGGGCCCTCGCACGCCTACCTCTTCCGCGGCCCGCGCGGCGCGGGCAAGCGAGCCGCGGCGCGGGCGCTGGCGGCGGAGATCCTGGCCGCCGCCGCGTCCGACGCCGAGGACGCCCGCCGCCGGGCGATGCTCGATCCATCGCCGCACCCCGACCTGGTCTGGATCGCGCCGCGCGGCGCCCAGCACCTGGTCGAGGACGTGCGCGAGCGGGTGATCCGAGCCTCCGCCTACCGTCCCTTCGAGGGCGGCAAGCGCGTCTTCGTCGTCGAGTCGGCGGAGTCGATGCGCGACGAGAGCCAGAACGCGCTGCTGAAGACGCTCGAGGAGCCGCCCGCGTTCGTCCACCTGATCCTGCTCGCGTCGGAGCCCGAGGCGCTGCTTGAGACCGTCGCCTCCCGCTGCCAGCAGGTCGACTTCGCGCCGCTGCCGTCGACCGTGGTCGAGGCCGAGCTGGCGGCGGCGGGGGCGGAGCCGGACGAGGCCGCCGCCGCCGCGCGCCTCGCCGGCGGCGACCCCGAGCTGGGTCGCCTGCTGCTCGCGCCCGCGGGCCGCGCCCTGCGGGCCGACGTCGAGCGGGCCGTCGCGGCGGTCCTGGCGGGAGAGGTCGCCTCGGCCCCCTGGAGGGCCTTGCTCGACCGCGCGGAGACGGCCGGGCAGGAGGCCGAGGCGGAGACCCGGGAAGCGCTCGAGGAGGAGGCCGAGGCCGGGTTCAGGCGCAGCGCCCGGGACCTCGCTGACGAGGCCAGGCGGGCCGCCCGCCGGCGCCGCACCGAGACGCTCGACCTCGGGCTCGAGCTGATCGGGTTCTGGCTCCGAGACCTGGCCGCCGTCGGCAGCGGCGCCGAGGAGGCCGCGCACAACCGCGACCGGCTGCCGGAGCTGCGCCGCGAGACGGCGTCGCTGGACCCGGCCCTGTCCAGGCGGGCGGCGGAGCTGGTGACGAAGACGCGGCGCAGCCTCGAGCTGAACGTCTCGGAAGAGCTAGCGCTCGAAGCGCTCTTCTTTCGCCTCGAGGAGCTGCTCGCCTGAGCTGCCGTTGCGCGCTCCTCCCGCCTCCTGCTGGCGGGCTTTCTCGAGCGCCCGCTCCTGGGCCAGGCGGGTGATCTGAGCCGCCTGGCGCGACATGATCACGCTGAAGTTGAGGGCGAGCCCCAGCAGGAAGAAGAGGACCACCGAGAAGAGGGCGACGTTCGTGTCGCGCACCCCCATCGCGTCGGCGACGACCTGCAGGAGGCCGGGGAAGGCGGCGCCGGCGAGCATCCCGAGGCCGGCGACGAACCAGATCACGCTGTAGCGCTCCTGCAGCCTGTTGCGGCGGATCAGCTCGAGGATCAGGAACATGAAGGCGATCGCGAGGACCGCGGCGATGATCCGCGTCTGCGCGGTGAGCCGGACGGTCTGGGCCTGGGCGGCGAGCAGCGCGATCACGGCTCGGGCTCCACCTGCCGCGGGCGGAACTGGCCGACGAGGAGGACGACCAGGCCCTTGAAGATGAAGAAGGCCGACCGCAGCGGCGTCAGGAAGGAGCGCCCGCCGGCCCGCTCGAGCATCCGCACCGGAACCTCCTCGACGCGCAGTCCCTGCCGGACCGCCAGCTGCAGCGACTCGATCTCGGCGAAGTCGGGCGAGTAGTTCTCGCTGAACAGCGCCATCACGCGGCGGTTGGCGGCGCGCATGCCGCTGGTCGTGTCGGTGAACCGCTGCCGGGTCGCGAGGGTGAGGAAGAAGCGGAACACGCTGGTCCCGATCCGGCGCGAGATCGTCGGCCGGTAGTCGTCGCTCTGCGCCTCGCCGGCGGACTCGTGGTAGCGCGAGCCGATCACCAGGTCGGCGCGGCCGGCGGTGATCTCCGCGAGCAGGCGCACGACCTCGGGCGCGGGGTGCTGACCGTCCGCGTCGAGGTGGGCACAGCAGTCGTAGCCCTCGCGCAGCGCATAGAGGTACCCGGTCTGAAGCGCCGCGCCGAGGCCCTGGTTGAAGGGCAGCGAGGCGACCAGGGCTCCGGCTTCGCGAGCCCGGTCGGCGGTGGCGTCGGTCGAGCCGTCGTCGACGACGAGCACGTCGGCATCGGGCAGCGCCCGCATGACGTCGGCGATCACCGCCCCGACCGAGGCCTCCTCGTTCCAGGCGGGTATGAACACGAGAGTCCGCACACAGCCGATTCTCCCACGAAGGTGCGGCGTCGACCAACGCCCGCCCCCTACGCGGCCGATGCGTTTGTGTTAGCAATTCTTCATGGCACGCAAAGACGAGCTGCCTGTCCAGCGGCGGGCGGGCGGGCCCCGGATCGGCATGCGCCTCTGGCTGACCGGCGCCTTCGCGGCGGTGAGCCTGATCACCGCGGGCGCGGTCCTCCTCTTCGGGGACAACCGCCAGGCGCTGATCGGCGCGGCCTTGATCGGCGTGCTGACCGGTCTCCTGATCGCGGTCGCGATCTCCCACCGCGTCGCCGCCCTCGCGCGCGCCGCCGGCGAGATGGCGGGCGGCTCCTTCGACGCCCCGCTCAGCGTCTCCGGGCCCGACGAGATCGGCGACCTCGCCCGGGCGCTGGACTCGATGCGGGCCTCGCTGAAGGAGAGCTTCGGCGTGCTCACGGCCGACCGCAACAAGCTGGCGGCGATCTTCGACGGCCTCACCGACGCCGTGATGGTGGTCGACTACGAAGGCCCGGTCCGCTTCTCCAACCGCGCCGCGAGCCGGCTGCTCGCCGCCGACGGCCAGCCGCCGGAGCCGATCCGGCCCCAGCTGCACCGCGCCTCCGAGGTCGGGTTCTCCGCCCACCCGGCGCTGCGCATCGGCGATCGGGCCTACGCGATGACGGCCCGCTCCCTGCCCGACGAGCGCGCCGTCCTGGCCGTCCTCCGCGACCGCACGGACGAGCTCCGCCGCGAGCTCGCGGAAGCCGACTTCGTCTCCAACGCGGCGCACGAGCTCCGCAACCCCCTGGCTGGGATCTCCGGTGCGATCGAGGTCCTCCAGAGCGGGGCGAAGAACGAGCCCCGCGACCGCGACCATTTCCTCAACCGCCTCGCCGAGGACGCCGAGCGGATGAACCGGCTGACGCAGTCGTTGCTGACCCTGGCCCGGGTCGAGTCCCGGGGCGCCGCCGAGAACGAGGTGGTCGACGTCCAGGCCGCGGTCCGCGACGTGATCGCCGCGGTCGAGCCCCCGCCGCACGTGGTGCTCGACGTCGAAGTCGAGGCCGAGCTCGCGGTCACCGGCGACCCGACCCTGCTGCGCCAGGTGATGATCGGCCTCCTCACCAACGCCTTCAAGAACACGCCGCCTCCGGGCACGGTGGCGGTCCGCGCCCGCCGCGATGGCGAGGGCGAGGTGGTCCTCGAGGTGATCGACACCGGCACCGGCATCCCGCCGGGGGAGATCGAGCGCGTATTCGAGCGCTTCTACCGTCGCAGCGAGTCGCGCAAGCAGGAGGGCTTCGGACTCGGGCTGGCGATCGCGCGACGCATGGTGGACGTCATGGGAGGCCAGATCGGGGCCGACTCCGTCGAGGGAGAGGGGTCGACCTTCTGGGTGCGGCTGCCGGTCGCGCAGCCGAGCCCGACCCCGGTGGCATGAGCATGGAAAGGAGGGGGACGACGAGATGAGCAGCGGAAAGATCCTGATCGCCGACGATGAGCCCTCGGTGCGCGACTCGGTCGGCTACGCCCTGACCCAGGAGGGGTTCGAGGTGACCCCGGCGGCGGACGGAGACGAGGCGGCGGCGCTGCTCGGCAACGGCATCCCCTTCGACCTGCTGATCCTCGACATCATGATGCCGGGCCCCAGCGGCCTCGACATCTGCCGCGACGTGCGCTCGCGCTCGGCCGTCCCGATCATCGTCCTCACCGCCAAGGACGCCGAGGTCGACAAGGTCGTCGGGCTCGAGGTCGGCGCCGACGACTACGTCACCAAGCCCTTCTCGGTGCGCGAGCTGCTGGGCCGGGTGCGCGCCCAGCTGCGCCGCCGCGAACTCGACCGCTCCCCGCTTGCGCAGGCGGTCAAGATCGAGTCCGGGCCGGTCTCGATCGACCTCGTCCGCCATGTCGCGACGGTGCGCGGGCGGGCCGTCAACCTGACCCGCTCGGAGTTCCAGCTGCTGCGGCTGCTGGTCGGGCGCCCGGGGGAGGTGTTCAGCCGCGCGCAGATCATGGAGGAGCTGTGGCAGACGGAGTTCAGCGGCGACGAGCGCGCCTGCGACGTCCACATCTCCAACCTGCGCCAGAAGGTAGAGCGCGATCCGCAGCGGCCGGAGCTGGTCCTGACGGTGCGCGGCGTCGGCTACAAGTTCAGTCCCGACGGGACCTGACCAACCACAGAACGGGAGACCCAAATGCCACTGGTACCGATGGTCGTCGAGCAGACCGCGCGCGGCGAGCGCTCCTTCGACATCTACAGCCGCCTGCTCGCGCAGCGGATCATCTTCCTCGGCGAGCCGGTGACCGAGGATCTCGCGAACCTGATCATCGCCCAGCTGCTGCACCTCGAGGCCGAGGACCCCGACAAGGACGTCAGCCTCTACATCAACTCCCCGGGCGGATCCGCCTACGCGGGCCTGGCGATCTACGACACGATGCAGTTCATCAAGCCCGACGTGCAGACGATCTGCTACGGGATAGCGATGTCGGCGGGCTCGCTGATCCTCACCGGCGGCGCCGCCGGCAAGCGGATGGCGCTGCCCAACAGCCGCATCCTGATCCACCAGCCGAGCGGCGGCTTCGAAGGGCAGTCGTCGGACATCGAGATCCACGCCAGGGAGATCCTCGCCCTGCGCGACCGGCTCGACGAGATCTACGTCCGCCACACCGGGCAGAGCAAGGATCAGATCAAGCTCGACATGGAACGCGACAAGTTCTTCGAGCCGCAGGCGGCGGTCGAGTACGGGCTGATCGACCGCGTGATCGCCTCCCACGAGCTCTCGCCGGCGCCCGACGCGTCGAGCAACGGCGGCGGCGCCGGCGCCCGCGGCGGCGAGGCCAACGGCGCCTCGAGCCCGTCCTAGCCGAGGCGGCGCCAGGCCCAGAGGCCGAGCGCGGCGGCGGCGCCGCCGGAGAGGACGCCGCGGATGCCGGCGTCGCGGGTGTCGGGGTCGGCGCCGGCCAGGGCGAAGGTGATGGCGTCGGCGCTGTCGAGGAGGGCGGCCGCGAGGGCGGCCGCGCGCAGGGCCCGGGGGTCGTCGCGAACCGCGATGGTCGCGACGCCGAGCGCGACGTCGCGACCGCCGGCGAGCTTCGCCAGGGCGTTCCCCGAGGAGTCGGTCTCGGCGAACCCGAGACCACGCAGCGCGGGCCGGGTCGCGAGCAGGGCGGCGCTGCCGACCGCGATGCGCCCGGCGGCAACGGCCAGCACGGCCTGCCGCGCGAGGGGGTCGCTGCGCCTGCGTAGCATCGCCTCAATCTAGCCGTTCGGCGGTGCCGGTCATGATGGTGGGATGGCAGAGGGCGACACCATCCTGCGCCTTGCGCGGCGCCTCGACGCGGCCCTCGGCGGGGAGGCGCTAGCCGCGTCGGCTCCGAGCCCGAGGGGGAAAGCCGCGGGCGTCGAGCGGCTCGACGGGCGCCGCCTCGAGGCGGCGCGGGCGCGCGGCAAGCACCTCCTCCTCGAGTTCGAGGGCGACCTCGTCCTGCACAGCCACCTGGGCATGAGCGGCGGCTGGCACCTCTACCCGCGCGGCGCCACCTGGCGGCGCTCGCCGGCGGCCGCCTGGGCCGTTCTGCGCGGGGAGCGGCAGGAGGCGGTCCAGTTCGGCGGGCCGACCCTGCGGGTGATGCCGGCGCCCCGCGCGCGGCGCGACCCCGAGCTCGCCCGCCTCGGCCCCGACCTCCTCGCTGAGGATTTCGCGTCCGCCGCGGCCGTCGCGGGGCTGCGGAGAAACCAGGCTCGGCCCCTCGGGGAGGCGCTGCTCGACCAGACCGCCGTCGCCGGGATCGGCAACATCTTCAAGAGCGAGGCCTGCTTCGCCGCACGCGTCGATCCCTGGCGCCCTGTCGGCGGCCTCTCCGACGCGGAGCTCGCGGCGGTGCTGAGCGCGGCCCGCGAGCAGATGCTCGCCGCCGTCGCCGCCGGCGGCCGCAAGGACCTCGCGATCTACCGGCGGCGCGGGCCCTGCCCGACCTGCGGCGGCCGGATCTCCTCGCGCGGCCAGGGCGACGCCAACCGCACCACCTACTGGTGCCCGAGCTGCCAGCGATGAGGCGCAGCCGAGCGCCCGCCGCGCCGCCCCGCCCGCGGCCTCCCGCCTACTACGCGGTCGCCGGCGTCGCCCTCGACCGCGAGACCGAGCGGCT
>JBLNAC010000188.1:0-4325 GCA_050259155.1 Syntrophothermus sp. | reverse complement strand
CTCGCCCCCGTGAAGGTCGCCGTGCTCCCGCTGGTCCGCAAGGACGGCCAGCCCGAGCTCGCACGCGAGGTCTACGACGCGCTGCGCGGCATCGTCCAGGCGGAGTACGACGAGGGCGGCTCGATCGGCAAGCGCTACCGGCGGCAGGACGAGATCGGCACCCCCTGGGGCGTCACGGTCGACCACCAGACGATGGAGGACGACACCGTCACCCTGCGCGACCGCGACTCGCTCGAGCAGATCCGGCTCCCCGTCGAGGGCCTCGGCGAGACGCTCGCCGCCAAGCTCGAGGCGCCCTGGCGCACCCCCAAGCTGGGTTAGAGCACCCGTCGCCCCTCTGTGTGAGTGATGCACGGGTCGCTTGTGTGACCGATGCCGCGATCGCGGCCTGCGCGGCAACAGACGATGCCGGCATGAGCGGCAGCCTCCTACGCGATCGCGATTTCCGCCTCGTCGCCGGCTCCGCCGGCCTCTCCGCCCTCGGCGACTGGGTGGCGATGGTCGCGCTTGGGCTGCACGTGAAGGAAGTCACCGACTCCGGCTTCGTGGTCGCCGCGCTCTGGATCTGCCTCTTCGGCCCCTCGGTGCTGGCTGCCGGGCATGCCGGGCTGCTGGCCGACCGCTTCGAGGCCACGCGTCTGCTGGCGACGGCCTCGGCGATCGGAGCCGTCGCCGCGGTCGCGCTCGGCCTGCTCGACGGCCTGGTGCCGATCCTCGCCCTCACGGCGGTCCTCGGCCTCGTCTTCGCCGTCACCCAGCCGGCCGAGTTCGCGCTGGTGCCGCCGCTCGCCGGCGAGGACCGGATCCAGGCCGCCAACGGGCACATGGAGACCTTCCGCTACCTCGGCTTCGGCATCGGGCCGCTGCTCGGCGGCCTCCTCTACTCGGTCGGCAGCTTCGAGCTGGCGATGGCGGTCGATGCCCTCACCTTCGCCCTCGTCGCGGTCGCGGCGCTGTCGCTGCGGGTGCGACGCCCGCCACGGCAGGCGGGGCGGGAGGCGCGGGGAAGAGCCCGGGAGGGGATCGCGTTCCTCTTCTCCGACCGGACGCTGTCGCTGGTGATGACCGTCGCGTTCGCGTCGCTGCTCTTCATGTCGGCGATCTGGGTCGCGGAGCTCTTCTTCGTCGGCGAAGTGCTGGGCAAGGGCGACGTCGCCTACGGGGCGATGTTCACGGTGTGGACGCTGGGGATGGCGGCGGGGGCGACGTTCCTCTCGCCGCGCGTCGCCGCCACGGCGCTCGCCGGCGTCGGCGTCGCCGCCGTCGCCGTCCAGGGCCTCTCGCTCGCGCTCCCCGCCATCTGGCTCAGCTACGGCTTCTTCCTCGCCTGCTCGTTCGGCGGCGGGGTCGCCCACGGGGTCAAGAACGTGCTCTTCCGCAGCCTGATCCACACCTCCGTCCCGGAGCGGCTGCACGGCCGCGCCTTCGCCGCGTATAACGGGATCCGCAACGCGGCGGAGCTCGGCGCGTTCGCCGCCGGCGGGCTGCTGATCACCGCGATCGGCGCCCGCGGGACCGTCGCCTACGCGGGCTTCCTCTCCGCCGTGGTAGGGGCCGCCGGCTTCGTCGTGCTCATTCGCCGCCGGCACGGTAGTTTGGCGTCCGCCAGGTCGAAAATGCTTCGACCCGAGACGCTCGTCCCCTGAACCCAGAACGGAGACCCCCCGCCGATGGCCTATGAGATGAAGATCCGTGGTACCGAGCACGAGGTGAAGGTACGCAGCCCCTGGGCGGCGGCCCTGCTGCCGATCGTCACGCTCGGGATCTACCACCTGGTCTGGTGGTACAAGATCAACAAGGAGATGAAGGGCTACGGCGAGGCGAAGGGCTACGACCTCGGCCAGAACCCGACCAACTCCGTCCTCGCCCTCTTTCCCGGGGGCATCATCATCGTCCCGGCCCTGATCACCTACTGGCGCGGCACGAAGCGGGTGATGGGCGCGGCCAGGATCGCCGGTCGCGAGCCCGTCAGCGGCTGGGTCTCGATCATCCTCTACCTGCTGCTGGCGCCGGCCTTCTGGGCCTACCTGCAGAACTCGCTGAACGGGGTCTGGGAGCAGGACGCCGAACCGCTGCCGGGCCACGAGGCGCCGCCGCCGCGCGAAGAGATGCCGCCGAGCCTGCCGAAAGAGGAATAGGCCCGAGGGGGGGCCGCTCAGCCCTTGCCGCTGAGCGAATTCCAGGCGCGCCGCAGCAGGCCAGGGCCCGGCTCGCCGGCGACGTCGTCGGGCGAGACCTCGAGCGAGCCGGGGTTCTGGCCCGGCTTGCCGAGGCGGGCGGCTTCGGCGGCCGTGATCTTGAGGATCACGCCGCGTTCGTAGATCTCCCCCACCTCGGGGGCATCGACGAAGCGATGGCCGCCGGGCCCCGAGGTCGTGTCGAAGACGATGCCGTCGAACATGTCGACCTTGGCTTCGGAGAGCACGCGGACGACGCGTCCCAGGCGCTGGCCGTCGCTGGAGAAGACCGGCACGCCCTTGGCGACGACGAGGTAGGAGGTCGGCTCCCCCAGATCGTTCATCCGGGGAGCGTAGCCGACCCCCGGCGCCGGCTCGGCTAGGCTGGCGCCGGCAGGAACCGGGAGTCAGGAAGGGAGAGCCGATGAGCCTGAACCTCGCCTCGATCGTCGCCGACAGCGCCACCGCGCACCCGGACGTGGCCGCGGTGCGGCTGGGCGAGGCCGGGCTGACCTACGCCGAGCTCGACGATCGCAGCGCCCGGGTCGCGGCGATGCTCGGGGCAAGGGGCGTCGGCCGGGGCGACCGCGTCGGGGTGATGCTCCCGAACGTCCTCGAGTTCCCCGTCGTCTACTACGGCGTGCTGCGGGCGGGCGGCACGGTGGTGCCGATGAACGTGCTGCTGAAGCGCCGCGAGATCGCCTTCTACCTCGAGGACTCCGAAGCGCGGCTGATGCTCGCCTGGCACGGGTTCGCCGAGGAGGCGCTGGCGGGTGCGGTCGAAGCGGGCGTCGAGCCGATCGAGGTGGAGCCCTCCGCCTTCGCCGCGCTGCTCGGGTCGTTCGAGCCGGCCGCGGGGCTGGAGCCGACCGATGCCGAGGACACGGCGGTGATCCTCTACACGTCGGGGACCACCGGCCGACCGAAGGGGGCCGAGCTGACCCACGGCAACCTGAGGCGCAACGCGGAGGTCACCGCGGACGGCGCGATCTGCGGGATCCGGCCCGGCGACGTCGTCCTCGGCGCGCTTCCCCTCTTCCACTCATTCGGCCAGACGGTGAGCATGAACGCCTCGCTGCTCGGCGGGGCGACGCTGACGCTGTTGCCGAGGTTCGACCCCGGGGAGGCGCTCGCGATCATGCACCGCGACCGCGTCACGCACTTCTACGGGGTGCCGACCATGTACGGGGCGCTGTTGCACGACCCGGCGCGCGGCGGCACCGACACCTCCTCGCTGCGATTCTGCGTCACCGGAGGCGCCGCGATGCCGGTCGAGGTGCTGAAGGCCTTCGAGGACGCGTTCGGCTGCGAGCTGCTGGAGGGCTACGGGCTCTCGGAGACCTCGCCGGTGGCGAGCATCACCCACCCGGGCAGGCCCCGCAAGCCGGGGTCGATCGGGACTCCGATCGCGGGCGTCGAGATGAGGGTCGTCGACGAGAGCGACGAGGAGGTGCCGCGGGGGGAGATCGGTGAGATCGTGATCCGCGGCCACAACGTGATGAAGGGCTACTGGCATCGCCCGGACGCCACCGCCGAGGCGCTGCGCGGCGGCTGGTTCCACAGCGGCGACCTGGCCCGGGTCGACGAGGACCGCGACTTCTTCATCGTCGACCGCAAGAAGGACATGATCATCCGCGGCGGCTACAACGTCTATCCGCGGGAGGTCGAGGAGGTCCTCTACGAGCACCCGAAGATCCGCGAGGCGGCGGTGCTCGGAGTCCCCGACGACGAGTGGGGCGAGGAGATCGCCGCCGCGGTCGTCCTCCACGAAGGCGAGGAGCTGACGCCGGCGGAGGTCAGCGACTACGTGAGGGAGCGGATCGCCGCCTACAAATACCCCCGGGTGGTCTGGTTCATGGACGAGCTGCCGAAGGGGCCGACGGGGAAGATCCTCAAGCGGGAGATCGAGCAGCCGGCCTGAACTGGCTGCACAGCCAGGATTCACGGTACGCTGGCCCGCGACAGGGGAATCGCCTAGGAAGGGAGCGCAAGCATGAGCGTCGCCGCGCAGAGCCTGATGGACAACGTCACCTACGAGGACCTCTACCGCCGCTGGGAGCAGGGCAACTGGAGCGCCTACGAGCTGGACTTCTCCGCGGACCGGGCCGGCTGGGAGCGGCTGAGCGAGATCCAGCGCCGCTCGGCGAT
>JBLNAC010000187.1:0-3889 GCA_050259155.1 Syntrophothermus sp. | reverse complement strand
CGGGATGTTCGCCCAAGCGCCGCTCGGCAGGAGGCCGAGCGCAAACACGGTGGTGACGAACATCCCTATCGCAGCCCGGCTTCTCAAGAGGATCGAAGAAACTAACCCGTCTGACCAGATGCGTGCAGTTAATAAGTGGTTAACGGCACAAAGCGGAGCCTATGACGGATCTCCAGGCCGGGCAAGGTGCGGGCACTCGGATCGCCCGGTACCTGGCGGGAAGGCCGAAGGCGGCGACAGGACGCACCCGGCCGGCGCCCCGGCGCTCAATCGGGGGCCGGCTGCGCGAGTTCGCGACTCGCCCAGCGGTCCTCGACCACGTCGCCGGCGAGCTGGTTGCTGCGTCGGTGTCCGGTCACCGCGGTCAGGAACTGCTCGCGGTCGAGCGCGAGCAGCCGCGTCGGCTCGGTCGTGCGCACGGTCGCGGTGCGGGCTACGTCGTGCAGCAGGGCGATCTCGCCGAAAGACTCGCCGGGGCCCTCCTTGCGCCGGAACTCTCCGTTTTCGAACACATCGACTTCGCCCGACTCGATCAGGAAGAAGCGATCGCCGCGCTGACCCTGGACGATGACGTCCTCACCGGGGGCGAACTCGATCGGGGTGAGGTCGTGGCTGAGGCGCTCGACGGTGGCGACGGGAAGCGGTTCGAAGATCGAGTTGCCGCGCAGCAGGCGGTAGGGCGCCTCCGCCACCGGCGCGCCCACCTCGTAGGCGCGAAGCCTGGCCCAGCAGAGGACGACGAAAGCGGGCATGACGGCGCCGAGCGCGACCAGCGCACCGCGGGTATGGAGCAGTTCGTCGAGGACGATCGCCGCCAGCGAGCCGACCGCCATCGCCGCCAGGCGCCCCGCTTCGAGCACGCTCAGCAGCCGCCCCATCGTCTCGTCGTCTCCGAGGCGCTGCATCAGCGTCTTCGCCGCGACCTCGACGAAGACGAAGCCGATGCCGATCGCGAACCAGCCCACGTAGGCGCTGGCCCGCTCGGGCACGACGCCGGGCAGCATCGTCGCCAGCCCGATCACGACGCTGCCGCCGGCGATCGCGACGACCAGCCGGCCGCGATCGAGCAGCACTGCCAGGCCCGCCCCGCCGACGAGGGCGCCGACCCCCCAGGCGGCGTTGAGAAAGCCGACGCTGCCGGTGCTGAGGTGCAGCAGGTGCAGCGCCATCACCACCACGATCACGTCGGCGAAGCCCTCGAAGAACAGCAGCAGCGTCATCGTGGTCCAGGCCAGCCGCAGCGCCGGGTGCGCCGCCAGCGTGCGAATCCCGGTCACGATTTCCTGCGCCGCTCCCGCCAGCTCCGACTCCCGCGCGAGGTAATCGGGGCGGCGGTCTCGGGTGACGCCGGCGATCAGCGCGGCGACGAGGAGCGCGGCGACCGCGGCGACGCCGAAGATGAAGGTCGGCGAGGTTGCCGTCAACAGCAGCCCGGTGACGATCGCGCCGATCAGGCTGCCGGCGTTCTCCATCGCCGCGTGGTTGACGTTGGCGGCCGAGAGATGCTGCGGCGTCGTCGCCAGCAGGGGCGAGAGCGAGGACTCGGCAGGCGCGTAGGCGCTGGCGGCGACGGCATAGAGCCCCGGGAAGATGAAGACGACAGCCGGCGGCGCCCCGAGCGCGGCCGCGATCGTCGCCCCGGCGAGCACCAGCATCATCCCGGTCGCGCTGACGATCAGCACGTCCCGACGCGGATGGCGGTCGATCATCAGCCCCGCCAGCGGCGCCGCCAGCGCCCCGGGCAGCAGCCTGATCATGGCGACCAGCCCGACGCCGACGATCCCGTGCGCCTCGAAGCCGTAGACCCCGAGGGCGATCGTGAAGCACCAGTTGGCGAACGAGGTGAGAACCCTCGCGACCCCCAGCCGGCCGCGGTTCGGGTCCTCGAGGTCGAGGATCAGAGTGCCGATCGCGAGCTCGAATCTCCGCAGGGCACTCCTCATCGTCGCGGCAACATAAACGCTCTTGTCCGCGCCGGTGGCCAGCGGCTAAGGTTGCCGATCCGTTCCGCTCGTCCATGCCTAGGCCACCTGCCCCTCGAGCGCACCCTCACGCTCGGGCTGCCCGCCGCCGTTCCCTCGGCCGCGGAGCGGAGGTCCTCGTCTTGAGCACCGCGGTGCCGTGAGCGGGGCGTGGGCGCCGCGCCGGCGGCGGGAAGTCGCGATGGTGATCGTCGCGGTCGCCGCCGCGGGGCTCGCAATCCTCGCCTACGCGACCGGCGTGATGAGGGCGCTGGAGCTGCAGAGCGTCGACGCCCGCTTCTCCGTCCGAGGCACCCAGGAAAGGCCTGACGAAATCGTCGTGGTAGGGGTCGACGACGTCACCTTCAGCCAGCTCGGCGTCCAGTGGCCGTTTCCCCGCAGGCTGCACGCGCGACTCGTCGACAGCCTGCGCCGGGCCGGCGCCAAGGTGGTCGCGATCGACATCCAGTTCACCGAGCCGACGGACCCGCGGGACGACAACGCGCTGATCGAAGCCGTCGCCCGCATGGGCGGGGTCGTCCTCTCCACCACCGAAGTCGAACGCGGCGGTCGGACCAACGTCTTCGGCGGCAGCGAAGTCCTGGCCGAAATCGATGCCCGCGCGGCGAACGGCAACTACAAGCTCGACCCCGGCGGGACCATCCGCAAGATGCAGCACTCGATCGACGGCCTCGTCACCTTTCCCGTCGCCACCGCCGAAGCCGCGACCGGGAAGACGATCGAACCGAGCGAGATGGAAGGCGACGGCGAAGCCTGGATCGACTACCGCGGGCCCCCCGGCACCTTCCGCTACGTGCCCTACTCACGGGTCCTTCGGGGGGAATTCCCGGAGGGGGTCTTTCGCGGCAAGACCGTGATCGTCGGCGCCGTCGCGCCTTCTCTGCAGGACGTGCACCCCACCTCGACCACGGGCAACGAGGTGATGTCGGGGCCCGAAATCCAGGCCAACGCCACCTGGACAGCGATCCACGGCTTCCCGCTCTCCTCCTCGGGCGTCGTCGTCGACCTGCTCCTGATCCTCCTGCTGGCGGCGATGCCGGCGGCGGCGACGCTGCGGATGAAGCCGGCCTGGGCGCTGCTGGCGGCGCTCGGCCTGGCCCTCGCCTACGTCGTCGTCACGCAGGTCGCCTTCGAGGGCGGCGTGGTCCTCCCCTTCGTCTACCCGCTGCTCGGGCTCGGCCTCTCGGCCCTGGGCGCGCTCGCGGTCAACTACGTGCTGACCGCGTTCGAGCGCCAGCGAGTGCGTGACACCTTCTCCCGCTTCGTCCCCGAGGCCGTCGTCGCCCAGGTGCTCGAGCGCTACGACGCCGACCTCCGGTTCGGCGGCGTCAGGCGCGAGTGCACGGTGCTGTTCAGCGACATCCGCGGCTTCACCACGTTCTCGGAGCAACAGCCTCCGGAACTCGTGATCGAGATCCTCAACCACTACCTAGAGGAGATGAGCGACGCGATCATGGACCATGGCGGCACCCTCGTGGCCTACATGGGCGACGGCATCATGGCTGTCTTCGGGGCGCCGATCGAGCAGCCCGACCACGCCGACCGCGCGGTCGAGGCCGCGCGCGAGATGCTGGGCGTGCGGCTGCCGCGGTTCAACGAGTGGATGAGGGAACAGGGCCATGGCGAGGGCTTCGCGATGGGCATCGGGCTGAACAGCGGCGTCGTCATGTCCGGCCAGGTTGGCTCGCGGCGGCGGATCGAGTACACGGCGATCGGCGACACGACCAACACCGCGGCGCGCCTGGAGGGGATGACGAAAGGCTCCGGGCATCAGCTGTTCATATCCGACTCGACCCGGGAGGCCCTCACCGAGCTCGATCCCGGCGAGTTCGAGCTGATCGGCGAGCGCGAGGTGCGCGGCCGCGCGCGCAGGATCACCGTCTGGACCCTGCGGGGTCGGCTCAACC
>JBLNAC010000186.1:0-5729 GCA_050259155.1 Syntrophothermus sp. | reverse complement strand
GACGAACACCTCTTCGGGGGTGTGCACGGTGTCGAGCCCGGCGCCCGGGATCGGCGCCTGGGTGGGGCCGTTCATCCCGTCGCCGCGCCAGCGCGCCCCGGTCGCGAGGACGACGATCTCGGCGCCGTAGGTCAGGACGCCCTCGGCGTCCAGGCGGGTCTTGCCGATCACCTCGACGTTGGCGAGCTTGTCGAGCTGGATCTGGCGGTAGTTGATCACCCGCGCCCACTCGCCGAGCTTCGGGTAGGCGCTGATCATCCGCAGGCTGCCCCCGAGGGCGTCCTGCTCGTCGACGAGGTGGACCGCGCTGAGGCCTCGTTTGCCGAGCACCATCGCGCACTCCATGCCGGCCGGGCCGGCGCCGACGACGAGCACGGTCTTCTCCGCGTTGGCCGCCTCCTCGAAGCGCTCCGGGTGCCACCCGCGCCTGTACTCCTCGCCCAGCGTCGCGTTCTGCGTGCAGACGATCGGCGTCGCCATCGGGAACCGGGAGGCGCAGATGTTGCAGCCGATGCACTCGCGGATTTCGTCGTACCGGCCTTCTTCGATCTTGCGCGGCAGGAAGGGGTCGGCGATCGAGGGACGCGCGGCGGCGATGATGTCGATCACCCCCGAGCTGACCGCCTCGGCCATCGTGTCGGCGTTCGTGAACCGGCCCACGGCGGCGATCGGCTTGCGCGTCGCGCCGCGTACCGCTTCGACGTACTCGCGGTGGGAGAACTCGCCGGCGAAGCGGGAGGCGACGACGTCCTCGCCGGCCCATTCCGCCGCCACGTAGGGGCCGGCCTGGAGGTCCCAGAAGTCGACGAGATGGTCGGCGAGCTCGATGAAGCCGTAGGCCTCCTCCGAGGCTCTGATGCCGAGCGGGTTGTCGTTGAGCGTGTCGATGCAGAGCCGCGCCGTGATCGAGCACTCGTCGCCGACGGCCTCCTTGACCTGCTCGATCGTCTCGATCCAGAACCGCGCCCGGTTCTCGAGGGAGCCGCCGTACTCGTCGGTGCGGCGGTTGTACTTGGCCATCAGGAAGTGCTGGGTGATCGCCCCGCCCTCGGCCCCGTGGACGTTGACGATGTCGAAGCCGACCGACCTCGCCCGCTTCGCGGCGGCGACGTAGTGCCCCTGGATCTCGCGGATGCCCCGCTTGTCGAGTTCGTAGCAGCTGGTGCTGTACAGGCTGTCGTCGGTGAGCTGGCTGACGCTGCGCGCCGGCAGCCTCGTCTCGAGGTTGCCCGAGACGCAGCCGCCGTGCCACAGCTCGACGCCCGCCAGCGCCCCGTGCTCGTGCGCGAGCTCCGCCATGGTGCCGAGGTTGCGGGCGTCGTCCTCGTCCCAGAGGCGCGCTGAGATCAGCGGCAGCGAGTCGGCGGAGGGGTGCACCGAGCAGAACTCGGTGTTGACCGCCGCCCAGCCGCCCTCGGCCTTCATCGCCCGGATGTGGGCCTGGGCGCCGGGGCGATCGGCGCCGAAGCTGGTGCAGTGCGGCGCCTGGTAGAAGCGGTTTCGCATCGTCTTCGGCCCGATCGGAACCGGATCGAAGAGAACATCGTGGCGGGGATCGCGGGTCACATCGGCCTCCGGCGCTTAACTGTTTATATCGATCAGTCAATACGTAATCGACCGACCCCGGGCTGTCAAGGCTCGATGCCGCGTTCCTCTCTGAGCAGCCGCGCCAGGGCTTCGTCGCGGCGCTCGCGCAGCGCGCGCAGCTCGGCGGGCTCGGTCGGGACGTAGGCCCCGAACCCCTCGCAGGAGGCCGCGTCCGAGAGGGCGGGGAAGAGGTTCCGGGCGATCGCATCGAAGGTGGAGGCGCCGCCGAGGCCGACCGTCTCGAACGGCCCGGTCAGGCGCCAGCGCCGGGCCAGCCCGTCGCGCATCACCTCGTCGAGGGCCTGCGGCGAGGCCGCGCCCTGCTCGACCAGCCACAGGCACTCGCGCAGCACGGCGGCCTGCAAACGGTTCCAGAGCAGCCCCGGCACCTCGCGCCGGAGCCGGACCGGCCGCTTGCCCAGGCCCGCGAGGATCGCCTCGACGAGGTCGAGGCGATCGCCCGGGGTTCCCTCCGCGGCGACGATCTCGACCAGCGGCATCAGCAGCGGCGGGTTCCAGTAGTGGGTGCCGACGATCCGTCCCGCGACGCTCGCCGCCGCGGCCAGTTCGGGGATTGAGATCGACGAGGTGTTGGTCGCGATCAGCGCCCGCGGCTGACGGCTGGCGACGGCGCCGAGGACGTCGCTCTTCAGGCCGAGGTCCTCGGGGAGCGACTCGACGATCAGCTCGCATGGGCCCAGCTCGTCCTCCGCGGTCCGGAAGTCGATCCTCGCCGGCGCCTCGTGCAGCGCCTCGGCGGCGGCGAGGCGCTCCCTGCGGACCAGCCCCAGCGCCTCCTCGACCCGGGCCTCGGCGGCGAGCGGATGGCGGGAGAGGCAGGTCACCGACCAGCCGCCGAGCGCGTACTCGGCGGCGATCTGCGCTCCCATCAGGCCCGTTCCGAGGATGGCGACCGAGCCCGGGGACGTGGCTGTCGGCCTGCTCGAATCCATCTCGCCCACCCTAGTCCGGGCGCGCCGGCGGCGGCTATTGCCTAAAACCGAGCAGTCGGTCGCTACTCGCGCCGAGGTCTAACGCGGCGGGACTTGGATGGTGCGCTGCGCCATCGACACCGGAGGAACGTTCACCGACCTAGCGCTAGAGCGCGATGGCGCGGTGCGGATCTTCAAGACCCCGACCACCCCGGCGAACCCGATCGTGGGGATCCTCGAAGTGCTGGAGCAGGCCGCCGGCGCCCTGGGCATCGACCGCGCCGAACTGCTCGGCGAGGTCGAGATGCTGATCCACGGCACGACCCGCGCGACCAACGCGGTGCTCACCGGCAACACGGCGAAGACCGCGCTGCTGACCACCCTCGGGCACTGCGACATGCTGCTGATCCGCGAAGGCGGGCGCAACCGCACGTTTGACTGGAGCGAGGGCTACCAGGACGGCTACATCCCGCGCTCGCTGACCTTCGAGGCGCCCGAGCGGATCGACCCCCAGGGGCGGATCCTGCGCCCACTCGACGAGGAGGCGGTGATCGGGATCGCGGCGCGGATGTCCGAGCTGGAGGTCGAGGCGGTCGCCGTCTGCCTGCTGTGGTCGATCGTCAACCCGGAGCACGAGCTGCGGGTCGGCGAGCTATTGGAGGAGCACCTGCCGGGGGTCCCCTACACGCTCTCCCACGCCCTCAACCCGACGCTGCGCGAGTACCGGCGTGCGTCGAGCACGGCGATCGACGCCTCGCTGAAGCCATTGATGACCGAGTACCTTGGGAACCTCGAGCGGGCGCTCGAGGAGGCCGGGTTCACCGGCGAGTTGCTCCTGGTCTCGACTGCGGGCGGCCTCATGCACACCGGCGAAGCGGTCTCCAGGCCGATCACCTCGATCAACTCCGGCCCGGCGATGGCGCCGGTCGCCGGACGCCGCTTCGCCGCGGCCGACGCCGACGCCGACACGGCGATCGTCACCGACACAGGCGGCACCAGCTACGACGTCTCGGTCGTTCGCGGCGGTCGGATCCCGATGACCCGCGAAGCCTGGATCGGAGAGCCCTACACCGGCCACATCATCGGCTTCCCGGCCGTCGACGTGAAGAGCATCGGCGCCGGCGGCGGAAGCATCGCCTGGATCGACGACGGCGGCCTTCTCCACGTCGGCCCCCAGAGCGCGGGCGCCGACCCGGGGCCCGCGGCCTACGGGCGGGGCGGCGAGCTCCCGACCGTCACCGACGCCTGCCTCGTCCTCGGCTACCTGGACGCCGACAATTTCCTCGACGGGGCGATGCGTCTCGACGCCGAGCGGGCGCGGGCGGCGATCGCCCACGACGTCGCCGAGCCGCTCGGGCTCGAGCTGGCGGAGGCGGCCTCGGCGATCCTCGCGCTCGCGACCGAGCAGATGGTGCAGGCGATCAAGGAGGTCACCGTCGACGCGGGCATCGACCCGCGTAACGCGGTCCTGATCGGCGGCGGTGGCGCGGCCGGGCTCAACGGCACCGCGATCATGCGCCGGCTCGGCTGCCGCGCGATGGTGGTCCCCGAGGCGTGCGCCACCCTGAGCGCCGTGGGAGCGCTGATGGCGGATCTCAGCGCCGAGTTCACCGCGGCCTGCTTCACCTCGACCGACGACTTCGACCGGCAGGCCACCGACCGGACGCTGGCCGAGCTGCGCGAGCGCTGCGAGCGGTTTGCCGCCGAGATCGGCGGCGAGGAGCACAGCATCGAGATGATCGCCGAGGCGCGGCACTCCCGTCAGGTCTGGCAGATCGACCTGCCGCTGCGCGGCGACCGGTTCGGCGACGACCCGGCCGCGCTGGCTGCCTTCCTCTCCGACTTCAGGGACCTTCACGACCAGATCTTCGCGGTGCGCGACGACCATTCGGCGGTGGAAATCGTCGGCCTGCGGGCGCGGGTCACCTGCCCGCTGCCGGGGGGCTCGGAGGGCCGCATGCACTCGCTGCCACGGACGGCCGGAGGCGAGCGCGAGGTCTACTTCTCGGGTTTCGGCCCGGTGCGCGCGAGGGTCCGCTCGCTGGCGGCACTGGGCGACGGAGAGGCGCTGCCCGGCCCGGCCCTGGTCGAATCGCCGCTGACCACGATCGTCATCGAGCCCGGCACCACCGCGACGCGCGCCGGCGCCAGCCTGATCATCCGGGACACAGACCTACGGGGAGAAGAGGAGGGAGCCCGAACCCATGGCGACGCCCTCACAGGCTAGCCCGGCGGTGGTGCCAGCCGGCGCACGCTTCGACCCGGTGGCGCTGGCGGTGATCACCAGCCGCGTCCAGGGGATCGTGCGGCGGATGACGAACACGCTGTTCAAAACCGCGCGCAGCTCGGTGCTGAACACGGCACGCGATTTCTCCTGCTGCATCATCACCAGGGACCACGAGATGCTGGCCGCCGGTGAGAGCCTGCCGATCCACGTGATGAGCGGGCCGGAGCTGATCTCCAGGTCCCTGGCCGAGCTGCATCCGGAGATGCACGCGGGCGACGCCTTCCTCCACAACTCCCCCTACCACGGCAACTCCCACGCCGGCGACCACTGCGTGCTGGTGCCTGTCGTCGACGCGGACGGGGCCCATCATTTCACCGCGATGGTCAAAGCGCACGTCTCGGACATCGGCAACTCGGCGCCGACCACCCTGTGGGCGAACGCGCGCGACGTCTACCACGAGGGGGCGCTGATCTTCCCTGGCGTGCAGGTCCAGCGCGATTACCGCGACGTCCCCGAGATGATCGAGATGTGCCGGGTGCGGCTGCGGGTCCCCGACGTCTGGTACGCGGACTTCCTCGGGATGGTCGGCGCCGCGCGGATCGGAGAGCAGGAGCTGCTGGCGATGGGCGAGGAGCTGGGCTGGGAGACCGTCCACGCCTACACCGAGGCCTACTTCGACTACAGCGAGGAGATGATGGCGAGCGCGATCCGCGCGATGCCTGCCGGCCACAGCGTCGCCCACAACCAGCACGACCCGCTTCCCGAAGCGGGGATCGAGGACGGCGTCCCGGTCAAGGTCAGCGTCAAGGTCGACCCCAGGGCGGCGCGAATCGAGGTCGACCTGCGCGACAACGTCGACTGCCTGCCGTGCGGGATCAACCTGACCGAGGCGACGAGCCGGACGGCGGCGATGATCGGGATCTTCAACAGCCTGCCGATCGCGGTGCCGCCCAACGCGGGCAGCTTCCGGCGCCAGGACATCC
>JBLNAC010000185.1:0-6220 GCA_050259155.1 Syntrophothermus sp. | reverse complement strand
TGGCCGACGACCGTCACGGCGAGGCCGAGGACCGGGGCTCTGGTCAGGTCGCCGCCCGCCAGCGTCGTGCCGGTCGCCTCGGCGACGGCGAGCAGCCCGTCGAGCAGGGCCAGCAGTTCCTCCTCGCCGAGGTCGGCCGGGACGCCCGCGACCACGTACGCCTCTCCCGCCTCGGCTCCCATCGCCGCGATGTCGGAGAGCGCCGTCGCCAGTGCCTTGGCGCCGATCTGCTCGAGGGAGGCGGCGCCGCGGTGGAAGTGGACGCCGTCCACGACCGCGTCGACCGAGGTCGCGGTCGCACCGCCCGGCACGGTGATGGCCGCGTCGTCGCCGCTGCCGAGCCGCACCCGTCGCCCGGACGCCGGCAGGCGCTCGCGCAGCTTCGCCAGTAGCTCGAACTCGCCCACGGCGTGAATATCCCAGACCGTCGGTGTCGCCCGCCGGGCCCGTCAGGCGCTGCGCGCGTCACTAATGTGAACCGCCACGTGGCGGGCCGTCGACCACTTCTGCACCGAATCGGGGAGGCCGGCGCGCGGGTGGGCGCGCGCCCGCCTCGCAGCAGGCGAGCTCGGCTCGCGCTCCAGATCGGCCTCGCGGTGGTCGTCTTCGGCTTCCTGGTCCTGACCGTCGTCAACCAGTGGTCGGAGATCCAGAGTGAAGGCGTCCACTTCCATGTCGGCTGGCTGATCCCGGCGCTCGTCGTCCTGCCCGCCTTCTACGTCCTCAGCGCGCTCGGCTGGGACCTGACCCTGCGCTTCCTCGGCCACCGGATCGGCTTCGGACGCGCGCAGGTCGCCTGGGGGCAGCCGCTGCTGGCCCGCTACGTGCCGGGAAGCGTGCTCTACGTCTTGGGCAGGATCCTCCTTTCGGAGCGGGCCGGGGTCCCGCGCCGGATCACGCTCGCCAGCATCGTCTACGAACAGGCGATCTCGGCCACCTCCGCGGTCGTCATCGCCGCCTACTTCGTCATCCACCATCCCGACCTGCAGGGCGTGCCGCTGCGCTGGGCGGTGCTGGCGCTGATCCCGGTCGCGGTCGCCCTCCTGCACCCCCGCGTCTTCGGGCCGCTCGCCAACCGGCTGCTGGCCGCCTTCGGGCGCGAGCCGCTGCCGGCGGTGGTGCCGCTGCGGGGCGTGCTCGCCCTGATCGCCTTCTACTCGCTGATCTGGGTGGTCGTCGGCGTCGGCATCTACTGCGTCGCCCGGTCGGTCACCTACATCCCTCTCGAAGACCTGCTCCTGGTCGGCTCGGCGCAGGCGATCGGCTACTTCGCGGCGCTGGTGACGCTGGTCGCGCCGGCGGGGCTCGGGATCCGCGACGCCGCCTTTGCCTGGGCGGTCAAGGCGGCGCTCCCCGGCGGCAGCTTCGCGGTCGGGTCGCTGATCTCGATCGCCGTGCGCGGAGTGATGACCGTGGCCGAACTGCTCTACGTCGGGGCCGTCACCGTGCTGGGTCGCCGCGAGGGCTGGAGCGTCGCGACCGGGATCCTCCATCCCACCGCGGCGGAGCGAGAGGCCGAGCAGCCCCCGGAGGTCCACACGCCCGAAATCCTCTGAGTCGCGGGAGCTGGCCGAGGCGGTGCCGGGCCGCTGCTCAGAGGGGGATCCGAGCCCCCAGCTGGAACGCGGTCAGCGCCAGCGTCAGCGCCTGCAGCGGGCGGTCGCGGGAGACGGCGGCCAGCGGCAGCGCCCAGATCAGGTACCAGGGGAGCAGCCACGAGGTGGCGAGCAGCAGGCCGAGCCCGGCCCAGCCGGCCGCCCGTACCCAGTCGCCGCCGCGCCAGGTCCAGGCGAGCAGGCCGACGACCGCGAGCGCGTAGAGGACGAGCGCGGTGACCCGGACCGGCCCCGGCCCGACGCCGGCGATGCGGGCGACGGTGGCGGGGACGCTGAGGTGGCTGGTCCGCCCCTGGTTCTCGCCGGCGTGGCCGAGGCCGCGCGTCCAGTCCCAGCCGAAGGCGAGGTACGCGGCGGCGCCGATCGCCAGCACCGCCGCCGCGGCCCCCATCGCGAAGCGGATCGCCGCCCGGCGACGCTCGAGCGCGCCGAGCAGCGCGAAGGGGGCGAGGAACGCGGCCGACGCCTTGATCGCGACCGCCGCGACCAGCACCACGCCGCCGCCCGCGTCGCGGCGCGCCAGCACCGCGGCGACCGCGATCGTCGCCAGCAGCATCGCCAGGGCGTCGTTGTGTGCGCCGCCGACGACGTGGACGAGGACGAGCGGGTTGAGGGCCAGGAAGGCCGCGGCGCGCAGGGGGTCGACGCCGCGCCAGGCGGCGATCCGGGCGACGATCAAGGCGAGCGCGCCGACCGCGAGCGCCGCCGACGCCTTCAGCACCGCGACCGCGGCGTCGACCGGGAGCCAGGCGAGGGGGTAGGTGACGAGAGTGAAGAGCGGGCCGTAGGCGCTCGCCGTATGGGTCCAGGTGACATCGGCGAAGGCCGGGTCGGTGGGCACCGCGTCGGGCCGGTGGACATAGGGGTCGAGGCCGTGGACGACGCCGAGGCGCGCGTAGTCGACGTAGCTGAAGGCGTCGTGGGAGAGCAGGACCGGCGTCAGCGCGAAGGCCGCGAGAAGGGCTGCGACCGTGCCCCAGACGACGCGCCGCCCGAGCGCGGGCGCCGCGGCCAGGAAGCCGAGGTAGGCGACGAAGCCGGCCCACAGCAGGGCGAAGGCGAGCCCGGCGTCGATCGGCGCCTACCTCGCCCCCGCCGATTCGCCGCCGCCGACTCCTTCTTCGGGCAGCGGCGGCGGCAGCGGCGCCGGTTCCTGGCCGGCGCCCGGAGCGTAGGCGCTCGGGTCGTAGCCGCCGACCGCCGCGCTGCCCGGTGGAGTCCCGCCGCCGGCCGCCGCCGCCGCGTCGTGTCGTTCGGCCGGGTTCGCCTGGGTGAACTGGCCGACGAACGGGGCCCAGCTGATCGGCTGCGACGGGACGGAGAATTCCTCGCACGGCACCCCGCCTTCGGAGTAGAGGGCGTGCCAGATGTCGGCCGGGAAGGTGCCGCCGAAGACGGTGATCCCGTGCACGCTCGTCATCGAGATCTCGTTCGATTCGGGGTAGCCGACCCAGACCGCGGTGGCCAGGTTCGGCTGGTAGCCGGCGAACCAGGCGTCCGTGTATTCGTCGGTGGTGCCGGTCTTGCCGGCCTGGCCGGGGCAGCCGGTGTAGGCCGCGGTGCCGGTGCCTTCGGTGATGTTGTCGTGCAGCAGTCGGGTCACCTGCCAGGCGACCGGCCTCGAGAGGACCCGTTCGGGGTGGGGGCGCTGCGGGTGGTCGACGCGGCCGCCGGGGAAGGTCACCTTCGTGATCGCCACCGGGTCGCGGTGGACGCCCCCCGCGGCCAGCGTCGCGTAGGCGTCGGTCAGCTCCAGCGGCGAGACGCCGACGCGGAGGCCGCCGATGCCCTCGGCCGGGTTGCCGTCGAGGGGGCTCGTGATCCCCATCGAGCGCGCCGTGCGCGCGACGGCCTCCGGGCCGACGTCGAGGTCGAGCTGGGCGAAGACCGTGTTGTCGGAGGTGACGGTCGCCTGCCGCAGGTTGATCGTGCCCTGGTACCCCTCGTCGGCCGTGTGGACTTCCCAGTGACCCCACTGCGGAAGGTTGAGGTCCAGCGGCTTGGAGGTGTAGTAGGTCGTGTAGGGGTCGATGCCCTCCTTGATCGCCGTCGTCAGCACGAACGCCTTGAAGGTCGACCCGGGCTGGCGGTGGCCCTGGGCGGCGAGGTTGAACTGGCTCTGCGCGTAGCTGCTGCTGGAGACCATCGCCCTGATGCGACCGTCGCGGGGGTCGATCGAGACCAGCGCCGTGGCCGGGTCGGTCGAGTAGGGGAGGGTCGAGCGCATCGCTTCCAACCCGACCCGCTGCAGCTCCGGGTCGAGCGTCGTCTCCACCTTCAGCCCCCCCTGGCGCACGGTGTCGACGCCGTAGCTCGCGATCAGCTTGTGTTCGACGTAGTCGAAGAAGTAGGGCTGGCGGTGGGCGAAGTAGCCGTGGGAGGGGTCCAGCTGCAGGCCGCTGCGCTTCGCCGCGCCGGCCCGGGCGGGGGAGACCCAGCCCAGCTTCGTCATCTTCGTCAGCACCAGGTTGCGGCGCGCTCTCGCGGCGGCCGGGTCGAGCGTCGGGTTGTACTCGGACGGCGCCTGCGGCAGGCCGGCGAGCAGCGCCGCCTGCGGCAGGTCGAGCTTCCAGACCGGCTTCGAGAAGTAGATCTCCGCGGCCGCCCCCACCCCGACCGCGGTCGTCCCTTCGATCGTCCCGTAGGGCGCGACGTTGAGGTAGGAGCCGAGGATTTCCCCGCGCGAGTGCCGATCGAAGAACTCTTCGGCCAGCTTCGCCTCGATGATCTTGCGTTCGAGGGTGCGGGCCGGCCGGCGGATGCAGAGGCTGCGGACGAGCTGCTGGGTGATCGTCGAGCCGCCCTCGACCGCTTCCCCGGCTTCGACGTCGGCGACGGCGGCCCGCAGGATCCCCTCCTCGTCGACCCCGCCGTGCTGGAAGAAGCGCTGATCCTCGATCGCCACCGTCGCCAGCTGCAGACTGCGCGGGATGCGGTCGAGCGAGACCGGCTGGTGGGCTTCGTCGGACCTGATCACCCCGAGCTTGCTGCCGTCCGCCGCGTAGATCGTCGAGTTGCCGCCGCGATCGACCGGCCGGCAGCTGGACAGCGGCGGCGCTTCGGCGGCGACGCCGAGGACCCAGGAGGTGATGCCGGCGACCGCGACGGCGGCGAGCGCGACGAGGACGATCGCCACGACCAGCAGCTTGGCCCCGATTCCTCCCCGTCGGCGCTGACGTCGACGCGTGCGCTGCGTCATCGGCCAGAGGGTACTTCGCCGCGGACCGGCCGGCCGCGGCCGCGCCCTCCGCCGACGCCGGCCGCTGAGCCGCCGGGGGTCTCGGCGTCGGGATTAAGCGCTAGGCCTGCGTGTCGGCTGTCGAGTGGTTGTGCACGACCCCTTCCAGCAGCAGCTGGTTGGGGACGACGACGGAGGTGCCGTCGCCGGGGTCGATGTAGGTGTAGGACAACGTGATGTCGGTGACCCGGCCCTCGTTCTCCTCATAGCTGATCCGGTCGCCGATCCGGAACGGCTGCGAGACCGCGATCTGGATCCCGGCGACGACGTTGCCGATCGTGTGCTGGGCGGCGAAGCCGACGATCAGCCCGAGCACGGCCGTCGAGGCGAGGATCCCCGCCGCCAGCTTTTCCAGTTCGGTGAACTGGGCCAGCGCGATCATGGCGACGACGACGAGGACCGTCGCGATCAGCAGGCGCTTGAGGAACCGCAGTCGCGTCCGGGTGGAGCGCGAGACCTGTGAAACTGCCGGCGACATGGTGGTCAACTTAGCCGGGGACGAGGTCGAGCCGCGGGGTCGCTCGTTCCCGTACTCCAATTGGGGGCCGGCGGCGGCCGTCCTCGGGGTGATCCTCGCCCTCGGCGCCGGGATCCTGCTCAGCGTCCCGGGGCTGGTCGCGTTCCACAAGCGGGGGGGCGACCTGACGACCGCCGGCAACGTCTTCGTCCAGTTCGCGCCCGCGCTCGGCTTCCTGCTGGTGCCGATGGCGCTCGCCTCCTGGCGCGGCGCGCCCTCCCCCCGCGAGGCCCTGGCCCGCCTCGGCGTCTGCCGCTTCCGGCCCTCGGCGCTGCTCTGGATGGGCGCGGCGATCGGCGCCTACCTGCTGTTCGCCGCCCTCTACGTGCAGCTCTTCGTCGAACCCCACCAGAAGGACATCGCCAAGGGCTTCGGGGCCGTGCCGGTCCAGGTGCTCCTGATCGTCATCGCCGCGCCGGTCAGCGAGGAGGTCTGCTTCCGGGGCATGCTGTTCGGCGGCCTGCGCGAGAAGCTGCCGCGCCTCGCGGCGGCCCTGATCAGCGGGCTGATCTTCGGCGGGCTGCACGCGCTGACGGGGGTGAGCGCGGTGCCGCCGCTGATCGCCTTCGGCTTCATCCTCGCCCTTCTCTACGAGAAGACGGGATCGATCGTGCCCGGGATCCTCCTGCATATGCTGAACAACTCCGTCGCCCTCCTTGGCCAGTAGGATCCGGGCGGTGATCCGCCGCCTAGCGCCGCTCTCCGCCCTCGTCTGCCTGCTGCTGCTCCCGACCGCGCCGGCGGCCGCCTCGAAGCCGGCCGTCAAGCACACCGCGCCCCCGAAGGCGACGGTGCGGATCGAGGTCGAGGGGCTCCAGGGCGGCCGCGCCGAGATCTGGAGCGAGGTCC
>JBLNAC010000184.1:0-7663 GCA_050259155.1 Syntrophothermus sp. | reverse complement strand
GGGTCCCGCCGCCTCCCGGGTTGGGCTCCGGCTACACCTGGCTCGAGCGAGACGGGACCCAGGTGCACCTGATGCACGAGGAGCGCCCGGTCGTCCCGCCGCGCGGCCCCCAGGCGATCCTCGCCCCCGCCCTCGAGGCGGCGGTGGACCGGCTGCGCGCGGCGGGCTTCGAGGTCGAGGCGCGGCAGGCGCACTGGGGCGCGGCGCGGGCGGTCGTCACCGCCCCCGGCGGCAACCGCGTGGAGCTGATGGCGGCGCCGCCCGGCCCGCCGAGGCGGACGGGCGGCTAGGCCTCAGCCCTGCTTGGGATCGAAGGTGAGGGCGCCGCCGTTGATGCAGTAACGCTGCCCGCCCGGTCCAGGGCCGTCGTCGAAGACGTGGCCGAGGTGGGCGTCGCAGGTGCGGCAGACGACCTCGGTGCGGCGCATGAAGTGGCTGTTGTCGGGGCGCAGCTCGACGTGCTCGAGGTTGGCGGGATCGGTGAAGCTCGGCCAGCCGGTGCCCGAGTCGAACTTCGTGTCCGAGGTGAAGAGCTCGGTGCCGCAGCCGACGCAGCGGAACATCCCATCCCGCTTCTCGTCGAGGTGCGGACCCGTCCAGGCTCGCTCCGTGCCGGCGTTGCGGGTCACCTCGTACTGCTCGGGCGTCAGCTGCTCGCGCCATTCGCGGTCGCTCTTCTGGATCTTGGTCGACATTCGTTCCCCTTTCTCTTCTACGTGCAGGGTACGCCCCCGCCATTACAGAGCTGTGACGCGCCGGCGGAGTCCCGGTGCCGAGCGGCCTAGGATGGCGCCGTGCCCGACGCCTTCTACGAGCCGGGAGGAGACGCCTTCCTCGCCACCACGCTGACCCGGGGTCCGTGGGATCCCGGCGCCCAGCACGCCGGGCCGCCCTCGGCGCTGCTGGCGCGGGCGATCGAGCTGCTTCCCGAATCCGGGCGCTTCCAGGTCGGTCGCATCGCGATCGAGATCCTGCGCTCGGTCCCGATCGCGCCGGTCCGGGTCACGGCCAGGGTGCTCCGGCCGGGGCGCCGTGTGCGCCTGGTGGAGGCCGAGCTAGCGGTCGACGGCGAGGTGCTGATGCGGGCGTCGGCCTGGCAGATCGTGATCGTGCCGGTCGAGCTGCCCGAGGGGGCGGTGGCGCCCGCACGCGTCCCGCCCGGTCCCGAGCAGGGAAGGCCGGGCGACTTCTTCCCCGGCGCCCGGGACGAGGGCTACCACACGGCGATGGAGGTCTCCTTCGTCGCCGGCCGCTTCATGGAGCTGGGGCCGGCGACCGCCTGGCTGCGGATGCGGGTCCCGCTGGTCGCCGGCGAGGAGCCGACCCCGCTGCAGCGGCTGATGGTCGCCGCCGACGTCGGCAACGGGATCAGCGCCGCCCTCGACTTCCGCGAGTTCGTCTTCGTCAACGTCGAGCTGACGGTTCACCTCGAGCGGGCGCCGGCAGGCGAGTGGATCTGCGTCGACGCCGCGACGCTGCCGCAGCCGACGGGTGTGGCGACGGCGGAGTCGGTCCTCTTCGACCGCGACGGCCGAGTCGGCCGCGCCGCCCAGACGCTGATCGTCAGCCGCCGGTGACCGGGTGCGGCGCCCGGTCGCCGCGGCGGTGCAGGGTGGCGAGGACCATCGCCGTCGCGCAGAGCACCGTCGCGGCGGCGAGGAGGAAGGCCCCCTCGTAGCTGGTCAGCGCCGCGGCCAGGCCGGCGAGGGGCGCGCCGATCCCGATCCCCGCGTCGAAGAAGGCGGTGTAGGTGCCCATCGCGGCTCCTCGCGCGGCCTCCGAGACGCGACCGACCGCGATCAGCATCAGCGAGGGGTTGAGCAGCGAGAAGGCGGCGCCCATCGCCATCGCGCCCGCCAGCGCGACCGGGAGGCTGCCGGCGACGGCGACGGTGAGCAGGCCGGCCGCCTCGACCAGGGTCGCGCCGACCGCCACCGGCGCGGGCCCGACCCGGTCGGGCAGGTCCCCCGCGACGAGGCGGGCGACCACGATCATCGCCGCGAAGGCGGCGAAGACGGTGGCGCCGTGGCCGACGCCGCGTTCTTCGAGCATCAGGACGATGAAGGCGGCGAGTGTCGCGTAGCCCACCGAGGCGAGCGCGATGACCAGGCCGGGGCGCACCGCCTCCGGCGCGATCAGCGGGTGCGGCTCGGCGTGGGTGTGGGGCCGGAAGGGGTCGGAGGTGAGGGCTGCGATCGCGGCGCCGGCGAGGGGCAGGGCGGCCGCCAGCGTCCAGACGGCGCGGTAGCCGCCTTCCTGCAGCAGCAGCTCCCCGAGCAGCGGGCCGACGCTGAGGCCGCCCCAGACGGCGAGCCCGTAGAGGCCGAGGACTCGGCCGCGGCGCGCCAGCGGCGCCATGTCGACGATCCAGGCCGAGCCGGCGGTGTAGAGCGCGCCCTCGCCGATGCCGAGCAGGAAGCGGGAGCCGATCAGGCCCGGGATGCCGAGGTCGGGGAAGATCATGAGGGCGCTGGCGACGAGCAGGACGCAGCCGAGCACGACCGTCGGCCGCCGGCCCCAGCGATCGGCAAGCCGCCCGGCGACCGGTCGCAGGAGGAGGCCGGTCAGCGCGTAGGAGCCGATCACGACGCCGACGGCGACGTCCCCGGCCCCCATCGGCCCGCGCACGTAGCGAGGCAGCACCGGCAGCACCGAGCCGACCGCGACCAGGCCGAGGAAGGTGACCGCGAAGAGCGCCGCGAAGCGGGCGCCCGGATTCGGAGGCGCCGCGGTGCCGGCGCTCACGCCAGCACGGCGGCGAGATCCTCGACGACGAAGTCGGGCCCAGGCACCGCCGCCTCGGCTTCGGCCCGGCTGCCGGCGCCGGTCAGGACCATGATCGTCGCGAGCCCGGCCCGGCGCCCTCCCTCGACGTCGGAGGCGATCCGGTCGCCGACCATCGCCACCCGTCCCGGCTTGCGCGCGCTTGCACCGACGACCTCGAGCGCCATCGCGAAGAGGTGGCGCTCGGGCTTGCCGCCGATCTCGGCGACGCGGCCGGAGGCCGTCTCGACCGCGGCCAGGATCGAGCCCGTCCCGGGCCATTCGCCGTCGGGCATCGGCAGCGTCGGGTCGCGGCTGCTCGCGATCAGCGCGGCGCCGCGGTCGAGCGCGCGCTTGGCCGTCAGCAGCTCCTCGTAGTCGAAGCCGCGGTGGCCGCTGACGACGACGACGTCGGCCTCGCGCCCCGCATCGCCGTCGAGCACCGTCGCCCCCGCCTCGGACACCAGCTCCTTCAGCGGCGCGGCGCCGATCACGAAGGCGGTGCCGCCGGCCGCGGCCTCGCCGGCGAGGCGGGCGGCGACGACGCCGGCGGTGACGACCCGCTCGGGGCCGACGTCGACGCCGAAGCCGCTCAGGCGCTCCGCGTAGTCGGCCGGGCGGCGGGTGGGGTTGTTGGTCACGAAGGCGATCTGCTTGCCGTCCTCGAGCAGACGGGCCAGCGCCTGCGGCGAGCCGGGCACCGGCTCGCGGCCGACCCAGACGACGCCGTCGAGGTCAATCAGGAACGCGTCGAATCGGTCTGCCAGCGCCACCGAGAGGAGGCTATTGGCTCGCCTCGATACCGTGCCGGGCAGTGAGCGCCAACGGACAGGTCGTCGTCGCCACCGAGGTGACGCGAAGGTACGGCGAGGGGGACGCCGCGGTCGACGCCCTCGCCGGCGTCACCACCAGCTTCGAGCGGGGCCGCTTCACGGCGATCATGGGGCCCTCGGGCTCGGGCAAGTCGACCCTGATGCACATCCTCGCCGGCCTCGACCGGCCGACGAGCGGGACGGTCGAGCTCGACGGCGTCGACATCACCCACCTCGACGACGGCGAGCTGACCCGGCTGCGCCGCGACAAGCTCGGCTTCGTCTTCCAGTTCTTCAACCTGCTGCCGGTGCTGACCGCCGAGGAGAACCTGCTGCTGCCGCTCTCGATCGCGGGGCGCAAGCCCGACCGGTACTGGGTCGAGCAGCTGATCGCGACGGTCGGGCTCGAGGACCGGCGCACCCACCGGCCATCAGAGCTCTCGGGCGGGCAGCAGCAGCGGGTCGCGGTCGCCCGGGCGCTGGTCTCCAAACCGGCGGTCGTGTTCGCCGACGAGCCGACCGGCAACCTCGACTCGAAGTCCAGCGCCGGCGTGCTCGACCTGCTGCGCCGGGCCGTCGACGAGTTCGACCAGACGGTGGTGATGGTCACCCACGACCCGGGCGCCGCCGCCCATGCCGACCGCCTCATCACCCTCCGCGACGGCAGGCTGGTCCACGACGCGACGCCGGAGTCGGCCGACGCGGTGATCGAGCTGATGAAGCAGCTTGACTAGCCTCGCCCTGAAGAGCATCTGGGCGCGCAAGGTGCGGGCGCTGACGACCGCCTTCGCGGTCGTCCTCGGCGTCGCCTTCATCGCCGGCAGCTACATCCTCAGCGACACGATCTTCGCCGCCTTCGACGAAATCTTCAGCGAGTCGCTGAGCGGGACGAGCGTGGTCGTCACCGCCCAGAACCCGGTCGAGCAGCAAAACGGCGAAGTGCCGACGATCAGCGCCTCGTTGCTGCCGCGAATCCAGCGCACGGCCGGGGTGAAGCAGGCGGCGGGGGCGATCTTCACGCCGGGCGGCTTCTTCGATGCCGAAGGGGAGAAGATCGGCAACAAATTCGCCCCCAAGTTCATCTCCTCGACCCTGCCCGGCGAGCTGGAGGCGCTCAACTACGTCGAGGGGCACCGCCCTCGGGGCCCGACCGAAGCCTCGATCGACCAGGCGGCCGCGGAAGGCTCGGGGCTGAGGCTCGGAGAAACCATCGAGCTGATCGGCCAAGGCGCGGCGCGAAAGTTCACCCTCGTCGGCCTCACGCGCCTCGGCAACGCCTCCTTCGGCGGGGCCTCCATCGCCCAGGTCACCCTGCCCGTCGCGCAGGCCCTCACCCACAAGCGAGGGCGCTTCGACCAGATCTCGGTCGCCGCCGCCGACGGCGTCTCGCCGACGACGCTGAAGCGCCGGATCACGGCGGAGATGCCGGCGGGCGTCCGGGTCGAGACGGCGCAGGAAAACGCGGACCGGGGCTCGGAAGAAGTGCGAGATGGCCTCGGCTTCCTGCGGACGTTCCTCCTCGTCTTCGGTTTCATCGCCGTCTTCGTCGGCTCCTTCCTGATCTTCAACACCTTCTCGATCACCGTTGCCCAGCGGGTGACCGAGTTCGGGATGCTGCGAACGATCGGCGCCTCCCGCCGCCAGATCCTCACCTCGGTCCTGGGCGAAGCGCTCGCGATCGGGCTGCTGGGGGCGATCGTCGGGCTGGGCTGCGGGTTCCTCATCGCCGAGCTCCTCGACGCCCTCCTGGAAGCGTTCGAAGTCGACCTGCCGACGACGAGCCTGGTGCTGGAATCGCGGACCGTCGTCGTCTCGCTGCTGGTCGGCGTCGTCGTCACCTTCTTCGCCTCGCTGGTTCCGGCGCTGCGGTCGACGAGGGTGCCGCCGATCGCCGCGCTGCAGGCCTACGTGCCGCACCCGACCCGCCGCCGGCAGCTGATCTACCTGGCCTTCTCCACCCTCCTGGCACTCGCCGGCCTCGCCCTCGTCCTCGCCGGCCTCCTGGGAGGCGGCGGCGCGGGCACCCGCGCCGGGCTGATCGGCGGCGGCGCCTTCGCGGCGGTCCTCGCCGTCTCGCTCTTCAGCCCGCGCCTGGTGCCGGGGCTGGCGCGGGTCGCGGGCTGGCCGCTGGAGCGCGCCCGCCGGCTGTTCGGCCGCCTCGCCCGCGAGAACGCCCAGCGCAACCCGAGCCGCACGGCGATCACCGCAGCGGCGCTGATGATCGGCCTCGCGCTCGTCACCTTCGTCACTGTCTTCGCCGCCGGACTGAAGAGCACGGTCGCGCAGGTGGTCGACGAAAACTTCGCCGGCGGGCTCGTGATCCAGAACAGCGACGGCTTCTCGCCGATCCCGAACGGCACGGCGCTGGCGGCGGCGAAGGTGCCGGGGGTGGCGGCGGTGCCGACGATCCGCTCGGCCCGGGCCAAGAACCTGGACGGCGGCGGCACCGTGCAGGTCTCGGCGCCGAGCCCGGACATCGAAGAAGCGCTCGATGTCGAATGGAAGCAGGGCGGCCCCTCGGTGCTGCGCAGCCTCGGCGACCGGCAGGCGGTGCTGTCGGACTCCTACGCCTCCGAAAAGGGCCTGAAGGTGGGCGACACGCTGCGCCTCCTGACGCAGACCAGGCGGCGCCCCAGCCTCGAAGTCGCCGGCACCTTCGCTTCCAAGCTCGGCATCTTCGGCAGCGTCCTCGTCACCCAGTCGGTGATGGCGCGGGACTTCGGCCAGACCCAGAACCAGGTCGACTTCGTCGTCGTCGAACCCGGCGCCGACGCCGCGCAGGTGCAGGCGGTGCTGACCAAAGGCGTCGAACTCCTCTTCCCGATCGCCGAAGTGCTGAACCAGCAGGAACTGAAGGAAAGCCGGGAAGAACAGGTGGACCAGCTGGTCAACCTGTTCTACGCGCTGCTGCTGCTGGCGATCGTCATCTCGCTGTTCGGGATCGCCAACACGCTGGCCCTGTCGATCCACGAACGCCGCCGCGAGCTCGGCATGCTGCGCGCGATCGGGATGTCGCGCCGCCAGGTGCGGACGCTGATCCGCTACGAGGCGGTGATCACGGCGCTGATCGGCGCGATCCTCGGGATGGCGCTGGGGATCGTCTTCGCGACGCTGATCGCGCAGCCGCTCAAGGACGAAGGGTTCACCCTCTCCTACCCGGTCGGCTCGCTGATCGCGATCCTGATCCTGGCGGCGCTGGTCGGCGTCCTCGCGGCGATCCTGCCTGCCCGCCGCGCCGCCCGCCTCGACGTGCTGGAATCGCTGCAGTACGAGTAACCGGCGACGCCCGAATCCGGGCGGGCGGCGGTCTAGATTGGGAGAGATGAAGCCGCTCAGCGTCGACAAGCCGCGCTCCCAGGCGCTCGGCCTCGTCGTCGCGGTCGGGGTGGTCGCCGCGGCGACGGCCCTGCTCTATCCGCTGGGGGAAGTCGCGCCGGCGGTCTCGCTGGGCGTCGTCTACATCCCCGGGGTGCTCGCCGTGGCGGCCTTCTGGGGCCTGCGGCTGGGCCTCTTCACGGCGGTCGCCAGCGCCCTCGCATTCAACTTCTTCCACCTGGAGCCGACCGGCCGGCTCACCATAGCCGCCGATCACGATCTCGTCGCCCTCGTCGTCTTCGGCATCGTCGCGGTTGCCAGCGGCACGCTCGCCGAGTTCGCCCGTGCCCGCGCGGCCGAGGCCGAGCGCGGTCGCGAGGAGGCCGACCGCGCCCTGACGGAGCTGAGGGAGATGGAGCGCGACCGCGACCGCATGCAGGCCGAGGTGATCGAGGCCGAGGCGCTGCGCCGCTCCGACGAGCTGAAGACCGCGCTGCTGCGCTCGGTCTCCCACGACCTGCGGACGCCGCTGACCTCGATGATCGCCGCCGGCGCCGCGCTCGACTCGCCCAGCATCACGCCCGCCGAGCGCCACGAGCTCAGCGAGGCGGTCGTCGAGCAGGGTCAGAGGCTGTCGCGGATGGTCGAGAACCTGATCGACGTCTCGCGGCTTGAGTCGGGCAAAGCCGAGCCCCGCCGCGAGACGGTCGACGTCGAGGGACTGCTGGAGGCGGCGCGCGCCTCGCTCGGCGCCAAGGGCGAGGTGGTGCGGC
>JBLNAC010000183.1:0-11263 GCA_050259155.1 Syntrophothermus sp. | reverse complement strand
GCTCTCACAAGCGTAAGTTATCACAGACGATTGTCAGTTCAAGATCGTGGCTGGGCGTTCGGGTGGGTCGGCGCCCGGCTCCCGCTCATCAGGGGTTGACGGGAGGCTCGTTCCCCGTGCCGCCCTCACGCCAGGAGCAGGCGCCGGAGATCGGCCGCGATCGCCTCGGGTTCGTCCTCGAGCTGGTGCCAGGTGACGCGCGTGACCGAATACCCGGCGACCCGCAGGCGCCGGTCGCGGACACGGTCTTCGCGGAAGGCGGCCCGGGTTCCGTGGCCTTGCCAACCGCCGAGCTCGACGATCTGATGCGCCTGCGGCCACAGGCAGTCGACCTCGTATCGCCTCCCCCCGAACTCGAGGGAGGCGTTGAGCAGCGGTTGCGGCAGGCCGTGAGCGCGCAGGAACAGGACGAAGCCCTCCTCCAGCGTGCTGCGGGGCCTGCCGAGTGGTCGGACGGCCAGGCGCGCGAGGGCCACGCGGACGCCGCGGCGCCCCGGGTAGCGCTCGATCAGGTCGCGGACGGAGAGGGGATCGACAAGGCGCCTGTCATTCGGACTCGCGCAGCCTCGATCCGCGTCGCGAAACCGCGCTTTCGTCCGCATAGGAGACGAAAACGCGGTCTCGGCGGGAGTTCTCCCCTCTTCCTGGGCGCCTGCGGGCGATTCGCGCGCGCCTGCGGGCCCCCGTCGCGCTCAGTCCCGGCGGGCGCGCGCCGGGCTCAGGGCCGGCGGCCGATTCGCGCTCAGGGCCCCGGGGTCCTCTCGATCGCGGCTTCCGCGGTCGCCGCCTCGGCCTCTCGGGTCGCGGCCCCCTGCAGCGAGTTCGACAACGCCCGCAGGTAGGCGCGCGCCGAGGCCTCGACGATGTCGGTGGCGACGCCGACGCCGGTCGCGAGCCGCCCGTTGGTGCGCAGCATCACCGTCACCTCGCCAAGGGCGTCCTCTCCGCCGGTGACCGCGTCGACGGTGTACTGGCGCAGCTCGCTCTCGGTCCCGGTCGCCCCCTGGATCGCGCGGAACACCGCGTCGATCGGCCCGTCGCCGCTCGACTCGGCCTCCGCCACCTCCCCCGAGGGCAGCGTCACCCCGACCTTCGCGCGCGGCTCGCGTCCGGAGCCCGCCGTGACCTCGAAGTGAGCCAGCTCGTGGGAGTCGGAGCCCTCGCGCATCTCGTCGGAGACGATCGCCTCGAGGTCGAGAGCGGTCACCTGCTTCTTGCGGTCGGCGACGTCCTTGAACGCCTTGAAGGCCGAGTTCAGGGCGCTGCCCTCGACCTTGAAGCCCAGCTGCTCGAGCGCGTCCTTCAGCGCGTGGCGGCCGGAGTGCTTGCCGAGCACGATCGAGTTCGACTCCAGGCCTACTTCGGTCGCGTCCATGATCTCGTAGGTGCTGCGCTCCTTCAGCACGCCATCCTGGTGGATGCCTGACTCGTGCGCGAAGGCGTTGCGGCCGACGATCGCCTTGTTGGGCTGGACGGCGTAGCCGGTCAGGCGCGAGACCAGGCGGCTCGTGCGGGCCAGCTCGCGGCTGTTGACGCCGGTCGTCAGGGCGTGCGCGTCCTCCCGGACCCGGATCAGCATCGCGATCTCCTCCAGCGAGCAGTTGCCGGCCCGCTCGCCGATGCCGTTGACGGCGCACTCGACCTGGCGCGCCCCGGCCAGCAGGCCGGCGTAGGAGTTGGCGACCGCCAGGCCCAGGTCGTCGTGGCAGTGGACGGAGAGCTCGACCCCGTCCAGCCCCGGGACCAGCTCGTAGAGTCGGCGCAGGTAGGCGGAGTACTCCTCTGGCGTCGTGTAGCCGACGGTGTCCGGGATGTTGATCACGGTCGCCCCCTCCTCGACCGCGATCGCGCAGACCTCGGCGGTGTACTCGACGTCGGCGCGGGTCGCGTCCATCGGCGAGAACTCGACGTCCTCGCAGTAGGACTTCGCCAACGCAACCGCGGCGCGAGCCTGCCCCTTGACGTCCTCGCGATCGGTCTGCAGCTGGTGCTTGATGTGGATGTCGGAGGTCGAGATGAAGGTGTGGATGCGCGGTCGGGCCGCCTCCCTCACCGCCCCCCAGGCGGCGTCGATGTCGGCCTTGTGGGTGCGGGCCAGGCCGCAGATCACCGGGCCCTCGACGCGCCGGGAGATCGCCTGGACGGCCTCGAAGTCACCCGGCGAGGTAACCGGGAACCCGGCCTCGATCACGTCGACCCCGAGGCGCGCCAGCTGCTGGGCGATCTCGACCTTCTCGCCGGTGTTGAGCGAGATACCCGGCGATTGCTCGCCGTCCCGCAGCGTCGTGTCGAAGATGTGGACGCGGTTCGCGTCGCCTACGTCGTTCTTGGGTCCCATCGGACCTTCTCCTTCTCTACTCGAATCGAATGGCCTTTTTCCTCGCGGCTGTCGCGCCGCCCAGCGCTATTCCCCCCGAAGGGGGAGGAGAAGGAGAAGCGCGAGGCTGTCGAGCCGGCGATCCATTCGCTCCGGGCAGCGTAGCGCACAATCCGCCGCCCGTCTGGCCGCTGGTCGACGAGGCTAGGAGACTTCGTTGCTCCCGGAGCCCCCGGCGAGGACGTTTTCGCCGGGACCCCCGACAAGGCGGTCGTCCCCTGCGCCGCCGACGAGGCGGTCGTTCCCGGCGCCGCCGACGAGCCAGTCGCCCCCGGCCCGCCCGATCAGGGTGTCGGCTCCGGCCCCGCCGACCAGGAGGTCGTTGCCGGCGCCGCCGACGAGCTTGTCGTCGCCCGCGCCGCCCCGCAGCGTGGCCGGCGCCGCCAGCTCGCTGGCGATCACAACGCGGTCGGGGCCGCCGCCGCCGGTCACTTCGAAGCTCCCGATCGCGGCGGCGTCACATTGCAGCCGACTGGGATCGCCTTCGGGGTGCGAGCAGACGCTGCCGCCCGCTTCGAGGGGGGCGTTGGAGGAGACCACGTAGCTGCGGCCGTCCGAGCTGAGCCCGATCGAGAAGACGTTGGCCTTGGGGTCGCCCGCGAGCAGCAGGGTCAGCGGCCGTTCGCCGGCCTGGGCGCCGGTGGCGGCGCAGCCGACGAGAAGGGAGATGAGGATCGGGATCGTCTTCTTCATCGCGAGCGGTAACTAGGGCAACAACACGACCTTGCCGACGTTGCGGCGCGCGCCGATGTACTCGTGTGCGGCGCCCGCCTCGGCGAAGGGGAACGAGGCGGCGACGACGGGCTCGAGCCGGCCCGCCGCAAGGTCGGCGACCAGCGGCTGCGTCACCCGCTCGAGATCGCCTTCCCGGTCCCACCAGGACAGCATGTTGAGCCCGAAGATCCCCTTGTTCTCGTTCATCAGGCTGAGGCTCTTCCACCAGGGCATCGTCGCCAGCGGCATCGAGACGAGGCTGCGCAGGGTGGCCGCGAGGCTGCGCGACCCGGCCTCCGAGGCTTCCGAGAGCCCGAACATCACGAGGCGGCCGCCGGCGCGCAGGAGGCGGTAGTCCTTGCGGAAGGAGGCGGGGCCGAGGGCGTCGATCGCGAGGTCGATGCCCTCGCCGCCAGTGATCCGGCGGACCTCGGCCTCGAAGTCGGCGGTTCGGTAGTCGATCGCGTGGTCCACGCCCTGGGCGCGGATCGCCTCGTGCTTGGCCGCCGAGGCGGTCCCGAACACCTCCGCGCCGACGCCGCGGGCGATCTGCGTCGCGGCGATACCGACGCCGCCGGCGGCGGCGTGGATCAGCACCCGGTCGCCGGCCCGCAGCCCGCCCATCACGATCAGCGCCGCGTAGGCGGTCCCGTAGTTGACCGGGAAGGCGGCGCCCTGCTCGAAGCTGAGGCGCTCGGGCAGCGGCTGGACCTGAGCCGCGTCGACGGCGACCAGCTCGGCCTGGCCTCCGAACCTGGTGGCCGCCATCACCCGATCCCCGACCGCGAGGCCCTCGACCCCCTCCCCCACGCTCTCGATCTCACCGGCGACCTCGTAGCCGAGCACGCATGGCGGCTTCGGCGCGTCCGGGTAGAGGCCGACCCGGGCCATGGTGTCGGCGAAGTTGACTCCGGAGGCGCGGACCGCGATCCGTACCTGGCCGGGGCCGGCGACGGGATCCGGCCGCTCCTGGACGCGCAGGACCTCCGGCCCCCCCGTCTTCGTCAGAACCACCGCCCGCATCCCGGTCCCCGCGCTAGAGATCGACGGAGCGGCCGACGGAGAAGTCCGAGTCGGCGAGGATCCGCTCGACCGTCCCCGGCTTCACCGGGGCGTCCGTGGTGAGCACCATCACCGCGCTGTCCCCCTCCCGCTCGGCGCCGACGGCGGCGGAGACGATGTTGACCCCCTCCTCGCCGAACAGGGTGCCGACGCGGCCGATCATGCCCGGCTGGTCGACGTAGCGGAGAACCGTGATGTGGTCGGCGAACGGCAGGTAGAAGCCGTCGCCCCAGACCGAGACCAGGTACGGCTCGCTGCGGGGACCGACGCTCGTGCCGGCGACCTCGACCTCGGTGCCGCCGCTGCGGATGCGGACGGTGACCAGCTCGGAGAAGTCGCCGGCGCTGGCGTCCTTGGTCTCGACGAGGTCGATACCCCTCTCCTCCGCCATCTGGGGCGCATTGACGAGGTTGACCGGCTCCTCTGTGTGGCCCGAGAGGATGCCGGCCAGGACGGCGATCCCGAGCAGCCTGGTGTCGTGGGAGGCGATGCGCCCTCGGAACTCGGCCGTGACGCCGTCCACCGACCCGTCGCCGAGGCCCTGGGCGAGCCGGCCGAGCTTTTCGCAAAGGGGCACGAAGGGGGCGAGCGCCTCCATCGCCTCCGGCCTGACTGCGGCGATGTTGACCGCGTTGGTGACGACGCCTCCGCTCAGCGCCGCGGTCACCTGCTCCGCGGTGACGACGCCGGCGCGATCCTGCGCCTCGGCCGTCGAGGCGCCCAGGTGGGGCGTCACGACGACGTCCTCGCGGGCGAACAGCGGGTGGTCGGTGAAGGGCTCCGAGGGGAAGACGTCGAGGGCCGCTCCGGCGAGCTTTCCCGACTCCAGGCCGGCCAGCACCGCGTCGAGGTCGACGAGCTCGCCACGGGCGCAGTTGACGAGGCGGGCGCCGTCCTTCATCGCCAGGACCGCCCCAGCGTCGATCAGGCCGACGGTGTCCGGCGTCTTCGGCACATGGAGGGTGACGAGGTCGGCGCGCGCGAGGAGGGCGTCCAGGCTCTCGGCGCCCTCGACGCCGAGGTCGCGGAAGCGCTCGGCGGAGACGAACTTGTCGAACGCGATCACCTCCATCTCGAAGCCCTGGGCCCGCTTTGCGACCAGCTGGCCGATGCGGCCGAAGCCGATCACCCCCAGCGTCTTGCCGTACAGCTCGGCGCCCTTGAACGCCGCCCTTTCCCAGCCCCCGGCGACCAGCGACGCGTGCGCCTGGGGGACGTTGCGGAACAGTGCCAGCGCCAGCGCGAGGGTGTGCTCGGCGGCGGCGACCGAGTTCGATTCCGGCGCGTTGGCGACGACGATCCCGCGTCGGGTGGCGGCAGGTATGTCGACGTTGTCGACCCCGGTGCCGGCGCGGCCGATGACCTTGAGGTTCCTCGCCCGGTCGATCAGCTCCGGGGTCATCCTCGTCGCCGACCGGATCAGGATCGCGTCGTACTCGCCGATCCGCTCCCGCAGGTCCTCCTCGGACATCTCCAGGCCCAGATCGACGTCGAAGTGCTCGCGCAGCAGGTCGATGCCGCTCTCGGCGATCTTCTCCTTGACCAGGACCCTCATGCGGCGACCACGCCCTCGGCGTTCTCGAGCACCCAGTCGATGCACGTCGTCAGGGCCTCGACGTCGGCCGGCTCGACCGAGGGGAAGAGCCCGACCCGCAGCTGGTTGCGCCCCAGCTTTCGGTAGGGCTCGACGTCGACGATGCCGTTCGCGCGAAGGACACCGGCCACGGCGGCGGCGTCGACAGCCTCGTCGAAGTCGATCGTCCCGACCACGAGGGAGCGTTTCGCCGGGTCGCCGACGAAGGGCGTGGCGAGCGGCGAGCGCTCGGCCCAGCCGTAGAGCCGGCCCGAGGAGTCCGAGGTGCGGGCGACGCACCAGTCGAGGCCGCCGTTGGCGAGCATCCACTCGACCTGGTCGGCGAGCAGGATCAGCGTCGCCAGGGCGGGCGTGTTGTAGGTCTGCTCCTTGCGCGAGTTCTCGAGCGCGGTCTGCAGCGAGAGGAATGCGGGCTGCCAGCGGTCGGCGGCTCCGTCGAGCTCCTCGATGCGAGCGATGGCCCCGGGGCTGAGGAGGGCGAGCCAGAGCCCGCCATCGGAGCCGAACGCCTTCTGCGGGGCGAAGTAGTAGGCGTCCGCCTCGGCGACGTCGACCGGCAGGCCGCCGGCGCCCGAGGTGGCGTCGATCAGGATCAGGGCGTCTCCGGCGCCCTCCGGCCGGCGGACCTCGACCATCACGCCGGTCGAGGTCTCGTTGTGGGCCCAGGCGATCGCGTCGACGCCGGCCTCCGCGACCGGGGCGGGGGCGTCGCCCGGCTCGGCCTCGACGAGCACGGGATCGGCGAGGAAAGGCGCGGCGGCGGTCGCCTTCGCGAACTTGGACGAGAACTCGCCGTAGCTGAGGTGCAGGGCGCGCGAGCGGACCAGCCAGCCGCAGGCGGCCTCCCAGAATGCCGTCGTGCCGCCGTTGCCGAGCGCGACCTCGTAGCCGTCGGGCAGCGAGAAGAGGCGGGCGAGACCCGAGCGGACCTCGCGCACGAGGTCGCGCACGGGCGCCTGCCGGTGCGACGTCCCCATCAGCGCGGCGCGCTCGTGGATCGCGGCCAGGGCCTCAGGCCGCACCTTCGAGGGACCGCAGCCGAACCGGCCGTCGGACGGCTTCAGGGCGGCCGGGATCGCGGCCGTGTCGGTGGTGGGGGGCGCCATCCGGCGACAGGTTATTGACCTCCGCGGGTGGACCCCTCCCGGCCCGCCGGCGAGGGTCGAGGGCGCGGCAGTGCGTCCGGCTGCCGGCTTGGCGCCGCTGGCGGAACTAGGCTGGCTGCTCCGGTCGCCGGCCACCTTCAGGAGGTCCCACGTTGTATCCGATCAGCTACGAAGCCGACTTCAATCCGACTCCGGATCGCTGGACCACTTTCTTCCGCCTGATCCTCGCCATCCCCTGGTTCATCGTCGCGGCGTTCTGGGGGCTGCTCTTCCTCTTCACCCACTTCTTCGCCTGGGTCGCGCTGATCGTCCTGGGGCGCTACCCGCAGTGGCTCTACGACTTCAACTCGGGGGTTATCCGCTACAGCCTGAGGGTCTCCTCCTGGGTCTTCCTGCAGACCGACCGCTGGCCGCCGTTCGGGCTCGCCGACGACCCCGACTACCCGATCCGCGTCGAGGTGCCGCCGCCGGCGGAGCGGCAGAGCCGGCTCAAGGCCCTCTTCCGCATTGTCCTCGCCCTCCCCGTCCTCTTCCTGGTCGCCTACGTCGTCTCCTACGTGCTGCAGCTGATCGCCGTCGCCGCCTGGCTGACGATCGTCTTCCGCGGCTACCTGCCGGAGTGGCTGTTCACCACCCTCGCTGCGCTCCACAGCTTCGAGACGAGGGTCTACGGGTACACCGCGTTCCTCACCGACGACTACCCGCCGGTCGGGCTCGAGCGCGCGAAGGCCGCGGCGCCCCCGCCCGCGGCGCCCGCCCAACCTGAGCCGCCCGCGGCGCCTGCGGCCTGAGCAGGGAGCGACGATGGCCGACTCCGAGCCGCGGGTCACCAAGGGCGAGGGCTACGCCGTCGCCAACCTCGAGGACCTCGGCCAGGGGCCGGGGTTCCGCAAGGTCCGCAAGGCCCTCGGCGTCAGCGCGTTCGGCGTCAACGCGATCGTGCTGCCGCCGGCCTATGCGACTGGCAGTCACTTCCACGAGCAGCAGGAGGAGCTCTACTTCGTCCACTCCGGCGAGGTCGAGTTCGAGTTCGGCGACGGCTCGACCCGGCGCCTGGGCCCCGGGGGCCTGGCCTGGGTCGACGCTCCCACCCACCGGCGCATACGCAACCTCAGCGACAGCGAGGACGCCGTCTACCTGATCGTCGGCGGCAAGGGCGGCTACGTGGGCCGCGACGGCAGGCTGGCGCCGGGCGAGACGCACCGCTAGCCCCGGGGCCGCGGGGCCGTCGCTCGCGGGGGCCCCTCCCCGGCCTCAGAACTCCTGGTCGATCCAGGGCATCATCGAGCGGAGCTCGTGCCCGACCTGCTCGATTTCGGCGCCGGCGAGCTGCTTGCGCATGCGGTCGAAGCTCTCGCCGCCGGCGCGGTTCTCGGCGATCCACTCGCGGGCGAACTCCCCCGACTGGATCTCGGCGAGGATCTGCTTCATCGCGGCCCGGGTCTCGGGACCGATCACCCGCTTGCCGCGGGTGAGGTCGCCGTACTCGGCGGTGTTGGAGATCGAGTAGTGCATGCCCTGGATGCCCTTCTCGTACATCAGGTCGACGATCAGCTTCAGCTCGTGCAGGCACTCGAAGTAGGCCAGGCGCGGGTCGTAGCCGGCCTCGACCAGGGTCTCGTACCCGGCCTGGACCAGCTCGGAGGCGCCACCGCAGAGGACCGCCTGCTCGCCGAAGAGGTCGGTCTCGCACTCGTCCTTGAACGTCGTCTCGATGATCGCGGCGCGGCCGCCGCCGATCCCGGCGGCGTAGGCGAGGACGAGGTCCCGAGCCTCGCCGCTGGCGTCCTGGTGGACGGCCATCAGGCAGGGAACGCCGTTCCCTTCCTCGAACTGGCGCCGGACGAGGTGCCCCGGCCCCTTGGGCGCGACCATGCCGACGTCGATGCCCGGCGGCGGCTCGACCTCGCCGAAGTGGATCGCGAACCCGTGCGCGAAGAGGAGCAGGTTTCCGGGTGCGATCGAGTCGGCGATCTCGGCCCGCCAGATCTCGCCCTGCTTCTCGTCCGGCAGGAGGATCATCACGATGTCGCCGCGGCTCGCCGCTTCGGCGAGGTCGAGAACCTCGAGCCCGGCCTCCTCCGCCTTCGCACGGCTAAATGAGTCGGGCCGGAGGCCGACTACGACGTCGACCCCGGAGTCCTTGAGGTTGAGGGCGTGGGCGTGCCCCTGCGAGCCGTAGCCGAGGATCGCGACGGTCTTGCCCGAGAGCTTGCCGAGGTCCGCGTCCTTGTCGTAGAAGATGTCGTCGGTGCGCATGGGCCGGCAGGCTATCGGAGCGCCCGCCTCATCAGCTTGCCCGACGGCGTCCGCGGCAGCGCCGCCGCCAGCTCGACCCGCCGCGGCACCTTGAAGCCGGCCAGCGTCTCGCCGCAGAAGCGGCGCAGCTCGTCGGGGCTGACCTCGGCGCCGCTCTCGAGGACGACGACCGCGGTCACCGCCTGCTGCCACTCGGGGTCGTCGCGGCCGATCACCGCGGCGTCGGCGACGGAGGGGTGGCGCAGCAGCACCGCCTCGACCTCGGCCGGGACCACGTTCTCGCCGCCGCTGACGATCAGGTCGTCGATCCGGTCCTCGACGTAGAGGAAGCCCTCGTCGTCGATGTGGCCGAGGTCGCCGGTGTGCAGCCAGCCGTCGGGGTCGGCGCTGCCGGGGGCAACGGTCGGCCCCTGGACCAGGATCTCGCCGTCCTCGATCCGCAGGTGGGTCGTCAGCAGCGGGCGCCCGGCCGAGCCGAGCTTGCGGCGGGCATCGGCCGGGGCGAGGGTCGTCACCTGCGAGCAGGTCTCGGTCAGGCCGTAGGTTTGGACCACGGTCGCGCCCTGGTCCAGCGCCTCCCGCAGCGGCTCCTCGGGAACGGGGCCGCCGCCGACGAGGATCGCGCGGGGCCCGGAGAGGTCCGCGCCTGCGGCGAGCAGCCGCGTCAGCATCGTCGTCACCAGCGAGAGCACGCTGATCCCGTCCGTCTCCAGCGAGGCGGCAACGCGGTCGACGTCGAAGCCGTCGTGGAGCACCGCGGTCGTGCCGTAGATGACCGAGCGCATCACGATCCCGAGGCCGGCGACGTGGGAGAGCGGCACGCAGCAGAGCCAGCGGTCGTCGGGGGCGACGCCGATGTTGAAGCCCGAGCCGACCGCGCTCCAGAGGAAGTTGCCGTAGGTGAGGCCGACGGGCTTGGGCGTCCCCGAGCTGCCGCTGGTGAGGACCCGGGCGCAGACCTCGTCCATGTCGTGCTCGCCCAGCAGCGGCAGGTCGGCCTCGGTCTGCGTCAGCAGACCCGGGTCGTCGAGGTCGACGATCGGCTCCTCGGCGGCGACGATCGCCGACCGCTCCGGCGCGGTCAGCCGAGGGCTGAGCGGCAGGAGGCGGGCGCCGAGCTTCATCAACGCGTGGGCGAGGACGACCTGCTCGCGGCGCGCGTGCATGGTCAGCGCCGCGGTCGAGCTGCGGCGGACGCCGTGGGCCGCGAGGCGCCGCGCGACCCAGGTCGCCTCGGCCTCGAGCTCGGCGTAGGTCATCTGCGCGCCTTCGGCGATCAGCGCCGTTCGCTCGGGGCAGCTCTGGGACCGCTGCGCGAGCCAGTTGTCGAGTTTCATATCGTGCCCATCATGCCCCAACGCCACAAGGCCGCCCCGCCCGAGGAGAACCTGTACGCGCCGATCGAATGGCAGAGCGCCGGCAAGTACGAGGACATCCTCTACGACAAGGCCGACGGGATCGCACGGATCACGATCGACCGGCCCGAGGTCCGCAACGCCTTCCGACCCCAGACGCTGATCGAGGTCAGCGCCGCGATGGAGCTTGCCCGCGAGGACACGGAGGTCGGAGTCGTGATCCTGACCGGGGCGGGGACGCAGGCCTTCTGCTCGGGCGGGGACCAGCAGGTGCGCGGCGACACCGGCTACGTCCCCGAGGGCGAGAAGCTCGGCCGCTTCCACGTGACCGACCTGCAGGTGCAGATGCGGCGGCTGCCGAAGCCGGTGGTGGCGATGGTCGCCGGCTACGCGATCGGGGGCGGGCACGTCCTCCACGTCTGCTGCGACCTGACGATCGCCGCCGACAACGCCGTCTTCGGCCAGACGGGGCCGCGCGTCGGATCCTGGGACGGGGGCTTCGGAGCCTCGCTGCTGCGCGACCTGGTCGGGACCAAGCGGGCCAAGGAGCTCTGGCTGCTGTGCCGGATGTACGACGCCGCCGAGGCGAAGGAGATGGGCCTCGTCAACGCCGTCGTGCCGCTGGCCGACCTCGAGCGCGAGACCGTCGCCTGGTGCCGCGAGATGCTCTCCCTCTCCCCGTTCGCGCTGCGCCTCGTCAAGGCCAGCTTCAACGCCCATGAGGACGGCTACGCCGGCATCCAGCAGCTGGCGCACGACGCGAACCTGCTCTTCTACGCCAGCGAGGAGGCGGCCG
>JBLNAC010000182.1:0-4425 GCA_050259155.1 Syntrophothermus sp. | reverse complement strand
TTTTCGCCCATCTCGCGCATCACGCGGCCCGATGGGCCGACGAAGGTGATCCCTGCGGCCTCGCAGGCGTCGGCGAAGTCGGGGTTTTCGGAGAGGAAGCCGTAGCCGGGGTGGATCGCCTCGGCGCCGGCGCGGCGGGCGGCGTCGATGATGCGCTCGACGTCGAGGTAGGACCGCGCCGCCGGCGTCGGCCCGATCCACTCGGCGCGGTCCGCGGCGCGGACGTGGGGGGCGCCGGCGTCGGCGTCGCTGAAGACGGCGACCGGCTCGATCCCCAGGCGCCGCAGGGTGCGCGCGACCCGCACCGCGATCTCGCCGCGGTTGGCGATCAGGACACGCGAGAACATCTCCACCCCTGCAGCTGTTCCTTTGCCTCGCATAGCGAGGCAAAGGAACAGCTGCGCGGCGCGGCGGTCATACCCCCAGCGCGCGGGCGATCACCATCTGCTGCACCTCGTCGGTGCCCTCGCCGATGGTGAGGATCTTGGCGTCGCGGTAGAAGCGGCAGACCGGGTACTCCTCGATGTAGCCGTAGCCGCCGTGGATCTGGACGGCCTCCTCGGCGCAGCGGACCGCAAGGCGCCCGGTCTTCAGCTTCGCCTGGGCGGCGGTCAGCGAGAACGACTCGCCGCGGTCCTTCTGCAGCGCCGCCTTGTAGACGAGCAGCCGCGCCGCCTCTATCTCCGTCGCCATGTCGGCGAGCTTCATCTGGATCGCCTGGTACTTGGAGATCGGCCTGCCGAAGGCCCGCCGCTCCTTGGCGTAGGCGAGCGCCTCGTCGAGCGCGCCCTGTGCCAGGCCGACGCCCATCGCGGCGACGCCGATGCGGCCGATGTCGAGCACCTGCAGGAACTGCCTGAAGCCCATCCCGCGCGGCCCGAGCAGGTTCGCCGCCGGCACCCGCGCCCCGTCGAAGGTCAGCGGCCGCGTGTCGGACGCGTTCCATCCCATCTTCCGGTAGGGCTCGCCCTGCTCGTAGCCGGGGGTGCCGTTGGGGACGATGAGGTTGGAGATCTCGTCCTCGCCGGTGCGGGCGGTGATGCAGACCATGCCGGAGATGTCGGTGCCGGCGTTGGTGATGAACTGCTTGGCGCCGTCGATCACCCATTCCTCGCCGTCGAGCCGCGCCCTGGTCTGGACGTTGCCGGCGTCGGAGCCGGCTTCGGGCTCGGTCAGGCCGAAGGCGCCGAGCCTGCGCCCCGAGCAGAGCTGGGGCAGCCACTCGCGCTTCTGCTCCTCGTCGCCGAACAGGTAGATCGGCTGGGTGCCGAGCGAGGTGTGCGCGCAGAGCGTGATCGCGACCGAGGAGTCGACGCGGGTCAGCTCCTCGACGGCGATCGCGTAGGCGAGCGAGTCGCCGCCCCCGCCCCCGTACTCCTCGGGAAAGGGGATGCCCATCAGGCCGAGGTCGCCGAGCCTGGCGACGATCTCATAGGGGAAGCGCTTCTCGCGGTCCAGCTCCTCGGCGACCGGGGCCACCTCCTGCCGGGCGAAGTCGCGGACGGTGCTCTGGATCAGGCGGTGCTCGTTCGAGAGGTCGAAGTCCATGTCCCGGACTTATACCGAATAGGCCCTCTAATTTCGAGGCGCTGCTCGGTTTTGTCCTAGACTTCCCGCGAGGATGGCCGCGACCGCCCGCAGCAGCGCGACTCCCACCGCGTCAGGATCGTCCAGTACCGGCGTTCGGCGCCGCGCCCGCGCCGCGCCGCCGACCCGCCCGGCGCTCCGCGAGCGCTACGACCGCCGGCGCCGCGAGGTGATCGCCACCGCCGCCCGCCTCTTCGCGCGTCGCGGCTACCGCGAGACCTCGATGGGGGACCTGACCGAGGCCACCGGTCTCGCCGCCGGCGGCCTCTACCACTACATCGAGAGCAAGGACGAGCTGCTGATCAGCATCTGCGACGAGCTGCTGGACCCGCTGCTGGAGCGGGCGCGCGAGATCGTCGCCGCCGGCGCGCCGCCGGCCGCGCAGCTGCGTGAGCTGCTCCACGCCTGGCTCGAGCACATCGCCACCCACCGCGACCACATGCTCGTCTTCGCCCAAGAGCGCCACGTGCTCGAGCGCGAGCCGCAGTGGCGGCGCGTCCGCGCCCGCCGCCGGGAGTTCGAGGAGCTGCTCGACGGCGTCCTCGCCCGCGGTGAACGCGAGGGCGCCTGGCACTTCGAGGACCGCGCCTTCACGCTCCTCAGCCTGCTGGGGATGGTCAACTACACGCCGCAGTGGCTGAGCCCCCGCGGCCGGCTGACGCCGGCGCAGATCGCCGACGGCTATTGCGACCTGATCCTCGCCGCCGCGTCTACCTGAGCCCGGCGCGTTCGGCGGCCAGCCGGCTCAGCTCCGCGACCCCCTCGCCGAGCTTGGCGAAGTAGGGGTCGACCGTGGTGCCCGCCTGGTAGCGGCGGTAGCTCCCCTCGAGGAAGATCGCCGCCTTCCACAGGGCCAGCACCTGGTACCAGGGCAACGCCTCGACCGAGAGCCCGGTCGATTCCGCGTAGCGCCCGACCAGCTCCGCCCGGGTCGGGAAGCCCGGCAGCCGCGTCACCTCGGAGAGGTCGCCGACCGGGTTCGGCGGGTCCGACGGCTCGGCCCACATCGCGGTCATGTAGCCGAGGTCGGCGAGGGGATCGCCGATCGTCGCCATCTCCCAGTCGAGCACCGCGACCAGGCGCGGCTCGTCGGGCGCGTACATCACGTTGCCGAGCCGGTAGTCGCCGTGGACGATGGTCTGGCCCGGCGAGCTCGGCAGGTTGGCGGCGAGCCACCCGGCGACCCCCTCGAGCTCGGGCAGGGGCCGGGTCGCGTTGACCTCGAGCAGCCCTGTGAAGCGCCTCAGCTGCCGTTCGAGGTACCCCTCCGCGCGGCCGAAGCCCTCCAGCCCCGGCTGCTCGGCGAAGGGGATCGCGTGCAGGTCGACGAGGCGGTCGACGAGCTCCTCGCCGATCCGCCGCGGGCCCTCGTCGGCGGCCAGCGCCGGCGGCAGCTCGCCGGCGAGGATGTGCCCCTCGACGAACGGCATCACGTAGAAGGGGGCGCCGATCACCGCCGCGTCCTCGCAGCGCGCCAGCACCGCCGGCACGGGGTAGCCGAGCGGGTACAGCGCCTCGAGCAGGCGCGCCTCGCGCAGCACGTCGTGCGCCGACGGCGGCAGCGGCCCCCGCGGCGGCCGCCGCAGCACCAGCTTCTCCGCCCCGCGTCGCAGCAGGTAGGTGATGTTCGAGTGCCCCTCGCCGATCTCCTCGGCCTCGATCGGCCCGGCGCCGAGGCCCTCGCGGTCGAGGAACGCCCGCAGCGGTTCCAGCACCAGCAGCGGCTCCAGCTCCGCGGCCGCCGCCTCCGCCGCGGTCCTGACCACGTCGGAGCCGGGGCTGACCATGAGCCGAAACTAACGTCGGCCCGCCCATCCTCCAGCCGGGCGCCGGCGGGCCCCTGTGGGGATCGACAGCGGTCCGGCCGGCGGCCGGCGCCGCCCCCGGGGCGATCTGGGAGTGTCGAGCCGATGGCGATCTGCATCACCGGGGGATCGAGCGGGCTCGGCCGCGGGATCGCCGAGCGCTTCGCCCGCACCGGGGCCGACGTCTTCATCAACTACCACGCGAACGACGCGGCGGCCGAGGAGGCCGCGGCGGCGGTCGAGGCAGCGGGCGGGCGCCCGCACCTGGTCAAGGCCGACGTCGGCACCGCCGCCGGCTGCGCCGAGCTGATCGGCACCGTGCGGGAGAGGGTCGACCGCCTCGACCAGCTCGTCCACGCGGCGGCCAGGGCGCAGAGCGGCCCGCTGCTGGAGCTGGGCCCCGAGGACCTGCGCACGTCGATCGCCGTCAACGGCATCGCCCTCGTCGACCTCGTCCGCGAGGCGCTGCCGATCATGAGGCGGGGCAGCACCGTCTTCTACGTCTCCAGCCGCGGGGCCCGCTTCGTGATCCCCGGCTACGGCTCGCTCGGCACCGCGAAGGCGCTGGGCGAGCACGTCGTCCGCTACCTCGCCCGCGAGTGCGCGCCGCACGGGGTGCGGGTGATGTCGGTCTCGCCGGGCGCCGTCGACACCGCCGCCTTTCGCGCGATGTTCCCCGACACCTGGGAGGAACGGCTCGCGGCGGCGGCGGCGGCGAACCCGATGGGGCGCGGCGTCACGGTCGAAGACTGCGCGGCGCTGGTCGAGATGCTGGCCGACCCGGAGCTGGAGATGGTCCAGGGGCAGACGATCACGACCGACGGCGGCGCCTCGCTTTGAGGCCCGAGACGCTCGCCGCCGACCGGCTGCCCGGTCACGTGCGGGCCGCCTGTGTGGAGCGAGAAGGGAGAGGAGCGAGATGACGGACGGAAGGCTGGCAGGCAAGGTCGGGCTGGTGACCGGCGCGGGGTCGGGGATCGGCCGCGCCAGCGCCCAGCGCTTCGCGCGCGAGGGCGCGCGGGTTGTGGTCGTC
>JBLNAC010000181.1:0-3482 GCA_050259155.1 Syntrophothermus sp. | reverse complement strand
GGGATCGTCGGTTTCGACCGGCAGGCTCACCTCGCGACCGGCTGGATCGATGATCGCTTTCACCTCGAACCCGGCTTCGCGCAGCTGCCGGACCTGGTAACCGGGATCGACGTAGTAGTCGTCGATTCGAAAATGGCCGCGTTCGGGAACGATCACCCAGCCTCGCTCGCGGGCGCCGGCGAGGTCGATGCGGGCGTTGATGCGGCGGATGCGGCGCGCGTAGCGCAGGTCGGCGAGCAGCGTTTCCAGCTGGCGCAGGCGGGAGCCGCGAGGCCGCCCGTCCCGCCTCGGGTGGATCGACAGGGGCAGGGCACCGAGCGAGTGCGAGGAGAACTGGAACCAGCCGCCGGGGCGCAGGAGACGCCGCACCTCGGCGATGATCCGCAGGCGGTCGTCGGGGCTGGCCGCGTCGATGCCGTTGAAGCTGAAGAGCACGAAGTCGAACCTCCCCTCGACCGAGGAGAGGTCCCTGGCGTCGGCGCGGATCAACTCGACCCCGGGCCCTTCCCCCAGGAGCTTCCGGGCGCGATCGATCATCCGCTGCGAGTAGTCGATGCCGACGTAGCGGCGGACCAGCGGCGCGAAGGTGTAGCCGGTCCGGCCGGTGCCGATCCCGAGGTCGAGCATCTCCAGCTCGGCGAGGCGGGGAGCGAGCATCGCGAGCGCCCTACGCTCGGCCGGCATCAGGGCAAGGTCGACGTACTCGTCCGCGAGGGAGTCGAACTGCTCCTGGTTCTTGTCGTGCTCGGCCATCGCGTACGCATCCACGCCCGCCCCCAGACGCCACCTATTGTCCCACGATGCTCGAACCGCGGGCCCCGCTGGTATCAGCGCAGCTCGGACGAGCTCTTGCCCAGCAGCTGCCGGGCGACGATCAACAGCTGGATCTGCTGGGTGCCCTCGAAGATGTCGAGGATCTTCGCGTCGCGCGCCCACTTCTCGAGCAGGGCGTTCTCGCCGTAGCCGACCGCTCCGCACAGCTCGACGCATCCGAGCGTGACCTCGACGCCGGTGCGCCCGGCCTTGGCCTTCGCCATCGACGCCTGCAGCGAGTTCGGCTTCGAGTTGTCCGCCATCCAGGCCGCCTGCAGGGTCAGCAGACGGGCCGCCTCGTAGTCGGCCTCCAGCTCGAGGAAGCGGGCGGCGGCGGCGTGCTGGGCGAGGGCCGGCGCCGCGTAGTCGATCTCGACCCCGGCGCCGGCGAGCCGGGCGCGGGTCTCCTCGAGCGCCGCCCGCGTCACCCCGACCGCCATCGCCGCGACCAGCGGGCGCGTGTTGTCGAAGGTCTGCATCGCCCCGGCGAAGCCTTTCTCGACCTCGATCTCGGGGTCCCCCAGTAGCGCCTGCCTCGGCACGCGGCAGTCGCGGAGGATGAAGTTGGCCGTGTCGGAGGCCCGGATCCCCAGCTTGTGCTCGAGCCGGTCGAGGATCAGCCCCGGGTTGTCGCGCACGACGATGAACGACTTGATCGCAGCCCGTCCCTTGGAGCGATCGAGCGTCGCCCAGACGACGATCAGGTCGGCGCGGTCGCCGGATGTGACGAAGATCTTCTCGCCGTTGAGGACGTACTCGTCGCCGTCGAGCTCCGCGGTGGTGCGGATCGCGGCCGAGTCGGAGCCCGCTTCCGGCTCGGTGATCGCCATCGCCGCCCAGCGGCCTCCGTAGCGCTCCAGCTGCTCGTCGGTCGCCACCGAGGCGATGGCCGAGTTGCCCAGCCCCTGGCGCGGCATCGAGAGCAGCAGGCCGACGTCGCCCCAGCAGAGCTCGATGATCCCCAGCACGGTCGAGAGGTTGGACCCGTTGCGGTTCTCGCCGTCCCCGGGGCCGGCTGCGTCGCGGCGGACCCCGGCGGCGCCGGCGCCGCCGACCTCGGAGCCCGCGTTCATGCCGTCGATCAGCGAGGCGAGCATGTCGAGCTCCTTCGGATAGGCGTGCTCGGCCGCGTCGTACTTGCGGGAGATCGGCCGGAAGACCTCGGTCGCCACCTGGTTGGCCTGGCTCACCAGGCCCTCGAACTTCCGCGGAACCTCGAGGTTGATCATCCTCCGCCCTTCGCTCCTCTGACGCCGCCCTCGCGCTCAGACGAGCAGGGCGCCCTCCATCACGCCCGCCGCCCGCAGGTCGCGGTACCAGCGCTCGACCGGGTGCTCGGTGACGAAGCCGTGGCCGCCGAGCAGCTGGACTCCGTCGGAGCCGATCTGCATTCCCTTCGCCGCGCAGAGGCGGCGCGCGAGCGCCGCCTCGCGGCCGAAGTCCTCGCCGCGGTCGGCGCGGCTCGCGGCCCGGTAGGTCGCGAGCCGCATCCCGTCGGTCTCGATCCCGATGTCGGAGACCGCGAAGGCGACGCCCTGGCGATTGGAGATCGCTTCGCCGAACGCCTTGCGCTCGTTCACGTAGGGGATCACGTAGTCGAGCACGGCCTGCGCGGTGCCGACGCCGAGCGAGCACCAGGCGACGCGGGCGCGGGCGACGCACTCGAGGTAGTCCTGGCGCCGGCCCTCGCCGAGCAGGGCGTCGCCGGGCAGCCGGGCGCCCTCGATAAGGAGCCGGCCGGTCGCGGCCGGCCGCAGGCCCATCGCCGGCTCGTCCTCGATCGCGAGCCCGGCGGTGGCGGACTCGACCACGAACAGCGCCGGCCCGGTTCCCTCGGCCTTGGCGGCGACGACGAACAGCTCGCACTCGGCGGCACGGGCCAGCAGCGACTTGGAGCCGTCGAGCACCCAGTCGTCGCCGTCCCGCCGCGCCCTGGTCTCCAGCTCGAGCGGGTTGAACAGGGGCCGCGGCTCGAGGATCGCCAACGCTGCGGCGGGCGCGTCCTCGCCGGCGAAGGCCGGCAGATAGGTCGCCTGCTGCTCGGCGCTGCCCCAGCGGCCGATCGCGGTGGCGACGGCGCCCGGGGCGAGCGCCGCGTAGGCGGTCCCCATGTCTCCGTGCGCCAGGGCCTCGCCGATCAGCGCCGCGGCGACCGCCGACCGCTCGGGCATAACGCCCCCGAGCTCGACGGGGATGCCGAGCATGTTGACCCCCAGCTCGCCGGCCTGCGCGAGCAGCTCCGGCGGGGTGGCGCGGTCCGCGTCGGCCTGCGCCGCCGCCGGCCGGATCCTCTCCTCGGCGAAGGCGCGGCCGGCCTCGCGGAACATCTGCTGCTCGTCGTCGGGCGTCAGGTCGAAGAGCCCCTTCGACCTGCCGGCGGCTTGGCGCGCAGGCCGGCGCAGGCGCTGCGCCGCCCTGAAGGTGCGGCTGGCGGTCGTCGCGGTCCGAAAGCCGCCCTTGGTGCTCCGGAAGAGGGCGCGCTCGACCCCCGTGCGCAGCCGGATCCGGTCCAGCAGGTCGCCGCCCGCGAGCCGGGTCAGGGCTCGCAGGCCGGCGCCCATGCCGCGCTCGGCCACGCTCTTCCCACCGCCGTCCGCGGCGCTCATCCGGCCCCCCCGTCGAGATGCGGCGTCCCCCGGTCGGCGTCGCGGACCGCGAACAGCATCCGC
>JBLNAC010000180.1:0-6853 GCA_050259155.1 Syntrophothermus sp. | reverse complement strand
ACGTGTGCGGCGCCGGAGTGGCGGGCAGCGTTGGACAGCGCCTCCTGGGCGACCCGGTAGACGACCAGCTGGGCGTCGTCCCCGAGGTCGGAGAAGTCCCCCTCGACCTCGAACTCGGCCTCCACCTCGCCGCGGCCGAGCTGCTCCACCTGAGCCGCCACTGCGGCCGTCAGGCCGAGGTCGTCGAGCGCGGTCGGGCGCAGCTGGCGGGCGACGGAGAGAAGCTCGCGCATCGCCTGGTTGGCGAGCGCTTTGGTCTCGGCCAGCTGCGGCTCGAGCTCCGGCGGGGCCGCCTCGCGCGCCGCCTCCAGCCGCAGCAGCAGCCCGGTCAGCGACTGGTTGACCTCGTCGTGGAGGTCGCGGGCGACCCGCGCCCGCTCCTCCTCCTGCGCCGCCAGCGCCGCCGAGCCGGCGCGACGCCGCTCCGCTTCCAGGCGCCTCATCATGCGCAGGAAGGCGAGCTCGATCCGCTCGACCTCCTCGGTCTCGCCGACGCCGTCGATCGAGGCCGGCAGGGCGCCCGGCCGGCTCAGGTCGACCTTCTCCATCTCCTCGATCAGCCGCTCGAGCGGGCGGAAGCGGTGGCGCTGGCGCAGCAGGGCGATCGACAGCGACACCACGGCGAGGGCGAGGGCGACGATCACCACCGTTGTCATCGGCGAAGCCTAGAAGCGCCGGGCGGCTGCCCCTATTGCCCAGGCTTCAGGTTGATCGGGTGCTTGAGGTGCGGTTCCAGCTCCTGCTTGATGCTTTCGGCCAGCTGTTCGTACTCGAGCGGGCACGATTCGAGCCGTTCGGGAGGCAGCAGTTCCAGTTCGGCGACTTCTTCGAAGGACTGTTCGCTGGACCCCGCGACCCAGCAGAGCACGTTGTAGGCGCGCTGCAGGTCGAGCGAGTGGACGTCGGCGTATTCGACCAGCGCGGGAGGGCTCTGGCGGCCGGAGAAGTCGGCCCAGAACGCGGCGGCCTCGGTGGCGTAGGCGGCGCCTTCGGGAGCGAGGAGCAGCAGCGCGGTGGAGATCGAGTCGGCGGCGTCCTCCTCGCGGCCGAGCACCGGCAGGTTGTAGTTGGCGATCAGCGCGTGCCCGAACTCATGGGCAAAGATGAAGCTGTTGACGGCGCCTATCCGTTCGCCCAGTTCTTCTTCGCTGGCTTCGGGGTTGTTCTGGCCCAGCACTTCGTAGACGAGCGCCGCGAAGCCGTACGGGAGGGTGATCGAGTTGTCCTGCGGGTTGTAGAAGGGCCCGCCGCCGAGGCCGTTGACGCCCTTGACGGTCAGCGGGTTCGGCAGTTCGAACGCCTCGGCCAGCGACTTCGCGAGGTATTCGGTTTCGCTCGCCTGCAGCAGTTCGTAGCCGACGGCGTCGGCTTCGGTTTCCGGTTCTTCCCAGAGGAACCTGACCTGACCGTTCCGGGACGGAGACTTGGCGGCGCTCGTGTCGCCGCCCGAGGAGGACGAGGAGGAGCCGCCGCAGGCCGCGGCGAGGACCGCGAGCGCGCTCAGCAGCGCAGCCAGGGCGAGGAGGCGAGCGGCGACCCGAGGCACGTGGGGCATCCTAGTTGGGGGGTGGACGGTCCCGCAAGGGGGGTTGGCCCCTATTCTCATCGCGCCGCCTGCGCTGCATACTGGTCGAACTTCGACAACAGGAGCAGAGTCCGAGAATGACCACCACCAAGCAGTCCACCTTCGGCGCCACGATCAGGACCACGATCCTGCTCGCGTCGCTTTCGGGCCTTCTCGTCGCGATCGGCTATCTGATCGGCGGCGTCGGCACCGCAAGCCTCTTCCTCGTCTTCGCGCTGCTGTTCAACCTCGCCTCCTACTTCTTCAGCGACAAGCTGGCGCTCGGCATGGCGAGGGCGCAGCCGATCGAGGAGGCCGACAACCCGCGGCTCTACCAGATCGTCCGCGAACTGACCACGCGGGCGGGCTTGCCGATGCCGCGGCTCTACATGATCCCCCAGGATCAGCCCAACGCATTCGCGACCGGCCGCAACCCAAAGCACTCGGCTGTCGCCGTCACCCGCGGGATCACCAAACTCCTCTCCGAGGACGAGCTTCGCGGCGTGCTCGCGCACGAGCTCACGCACATCCGCAATCGCGACATCCTGATCCAGTCCGTCGCCTCGGCGATCGGCGCCGCGATCACCTGGATCGCCTACATGCTGCTCTGGTTCGGCGGCGAAGACGAATCCCCGCTCGGCGCCGTGGCCGCGCTGGCGATGTTCCTACTCGCCCCGATCGCGGCGACGATCATCCAGCTCGCGATCTCCCGCCAGCGCGAGTACGCGGCCGACGCCGGGGGAGCCGAAATCTGCGGCAACCCCGAGTCGCTGGCGAGCGCGCTGCTGCGGCTCGAGCAGGGCGCGGCGGCGATGCCGATGCAGGTCAACCAGGCGGCCGAGCCGCTCTACATCGTCAAGCCCTTCAAGGGCAAGGGCATGGCCAGCCTGTTCTCCACCCACCCTCCGATCGAGGAGCGGGTGCGGCGGCTGCGCCAGATGCGGCCCTCGCTCTAGCCCGGAACAGCGTTTCCCCCGGCGGCCGGTTGCGTGCCTCGGTCGCCGGGTAGCTCTCCTCTTGGACAGGCGGAGATCTCTCGCTATACTTTATGAAGTAAAGCTGATCCGAATTCAGGAGATTCCATGCCCGGCACTGAGACGAAGCCGATCACCATCGAGGAGGTGCAGCCCTTCGAGGCCGCGGCGGAGATCGAGGGCGGCGACGTCGTCCTGATCGACACCCGCGAGCCCCACGAGTACCAGGAGGCGCACCTGGAGGGCGGCAAGCTGGTCCCACCCGGGTTGTTGGAGGACGAGATCGAGGCGGCGGCGCCGGACAAGTCGGCGCGGACGATCCTCTACTGCCGCTCGGGCAACCGCTCGGCGATCGCCGCCGCGCAGCTGCAGTCGATGGGCTACGAGAACGTCGCCTCGATGGAGGGCGGCATCCTCGCCTGGCAGGAGCAGGGCCTCCCGGTCGTCGCGGCGCAGGGGATGACGCCCGAGCAGCGCGAGCGCTACTCGCGGCACACGCTGCTGCCCGAGGTCGGCGTCGACGGCCAGCTCCGGCTGCTCAACGCCAAGGTGCTCCTCCTCGGCGCCGGCGGGCTCGGGGCGCCGACCGCCCTCTACCTGGCGGCGGCTGGGATCGGCACGATCGGGCTGGTCGACGACGACGTCGTCGACGCCTCCAACCTGCAGCGGCAGGTGATCCACAACACCGAGCGAATCGGCATGCCGAAGACCGAATCGGCGCGCCTGTTCATCGAAGCCCTCAACCCCGACGTCGAGGTCGTCGAGCATCGCCTCCGCCTCACCGCGGACAACATCCTCGACGTGATCGCCGACTACGACGTGATCGTCGACGGCGCCGACAACTTCCCCACCCGCTACCTCCTCAACGACGCCTCGGTGCGGCTGCGCAAGCCTGTCGTGTCGGCTTCGATTCTCAGCTTCGACGGTCAGATCTCGACCTTCGTCCCCTACGAGGGCCCCTGCTATCGCTGCCTCTACCCGACGCCGCCTCCGGCGGAGATGGCGCCGAGCTGCTCGGCCAACGGCGTGCTCGGCGTGATGGCGGGCACGATGGGCACGCTGCAGGCCAACGAGGTGATCAAGCTGGTGCTCGGGATCGGGGAGCCGCTGATCGGCCGCCTGCTCCTCTACGAGGCGCTCGGCACGCGGTTCACCGAGCTCAAGGTCCGCCGCGATCCGAGCTGCCCGATCTGCGGTGAGGACGCCGCCGAGATCCCCGCCTCGGAGATGGGCCGCTTCCCCGACTACGAGCTCTTCTGCGCCGGTTGAGCCGGGTCCCCGCCTGCCTCGCCCGCTGCAATAGGATCGACCCATGGCGACCGTGAGGATCCCCCCCGTCCTGCGCCCCAAGACCGGGGGCCAGCCCGAGGTGGAGGCCGCCGGCTCCGACGTCGGCGAGGTCCTGCGGGCGCTGACCGCCGCCCATCCCGAGACCGCCTCGCAGCTCTTCGGCGAGGACGGCGAGCTGAACCGCTACGTCAACGTCTACCTCAACGACGAGGACGTGCGGGTGCTGGACGGGCTCGAGACCGCGGTCGGCGAGGGCGACACGATCGTGATCCTGCCGGCGATGGCCGGCGGCGGCGCCCTCTAGTGCTCTAGGACAAGGCCGAGGAAACGCTTCGTGCGCTCCTCGCGCGGCGAGTCGAGGACCGCGGTCGGCGACCCTTGCTCGATAATCACGCCCTCGTCCATGAAGACGACCCGGTCGCCGACCTCCCGCGCGAAGCCCATCTCATGGGTTACGACAATCATCGTCATCCCCTCGGAGGCCAGCTCTCGCATCACGTCGAGTACCTCTTTGACGAGCTCGGGGTCGAGCGCGCTCGTGACCTCGTCGAACAGCATCAGGTGCGGATCCATCGCTAGGGCCCGGGCGATGGCGACACGCTGCTGCTGTCCTCCCGACAGGCGTTCCGGATACTGGTCCAGCTTGTCGGCGAGTCCGACCCTTTTCAGGAGGTTCGCTCCCTTGACCCTGGCCTCCCCGCGGGGCCGGCCCAGCACCTTTTCCTGAGCCAAGGTCACGTTCTGAAGTGCTGTGCGGTGAGGGAAAAGATTGAACTGCTGAAAGACGATCCCAACGCGTTGCCGCAGGAAGTCGAGCTCCCACCCCGCCTCGCCCGAGCGCACGTTCGATCCCTTGCAGATGTTGCGGCCCTCGAGGAAGATCTCGCCCTCCTCCGGCTGCTCGAGGAGATTGATGCAGCGCAGCAGCGTGCTCTTGCCGGACCCGCTCGGCCCGAGCACGCAGACGACCTCGCCGCGGGCGACCTGGAGATCGATGCCCCGCAGCACCTCGAAGTCGCCAAAGCGTTTGTGGATTCGCTCAAGTGTGAGGATCGGTTCCGCCAACGCTTAGAGCGCCTCCGCCTGGGCGCCGCCGCGGGCGAAGCGCCGCTGCTCGCGTGAGATCAGCCTGTCCACGACGCGGGCGAGCGGCAGGACCACGACCAGGAACATGATTGCCCCCAGGGTCAGTGCTGAGCTGTTGAAAGTCTTGGCCTGAATGTCACTCCCGACCAAGGCCACCTCATTGAGGGCGATTACGCTGACAAGGGTCGTGTCCTTCATCAGCGAGATGAATTCGTTCAAGAGGGGGGCGATCACCTTGCGGACCGCTTGCGGTACGACGACGTTCCACATCGCCTGGCCGTGGCTCATCCCCAGGGACCGCGCCGCTTCCATCTGCCCGTCCGGGACCGCTTCGATTCCGGCGCGATACACCTCCGCCATGTAGGCGCCGTAGACGATGGTTATCGACATCACCCCGTACCAGAACGAGTCGGGTTTCCCGAACCAGTGGGGAATGGTGATTGCATTCGGCAGCGGGAGAAAGGCGAGGCTGCCCGATACGAGCAGGATGATCATCAGCAGCGGTATCCCTCGGAACACGTCGATATAGGCGATCGTCAGGAATCGGACAGGTAGGAGCCCCCGGCCCGGAAGCTGACGCAGCAACGCCAAGACCAACCCCCAGGTGAGGGCCAGCGCTCCGGCAATCACCGCCAATTCGATCGTGATCACGAATCCACTCAGCACTTCGTCGAAGTGTTTCGACATCTGGGAAACGTCGAAGTACTGATTGATGATCTGATGCATGTCCTCTCCTGATCTCCTGGCCTCGGGGCTGCAAGCTCACAGAGTGAAGGGGCGCCGAGTCGGCGTCCCCTCAGTCTGCCCTATGCGCGATCTCGCGAAGCCTCGATCAGGTCGGTTCGTGCCTTGCCGCCCGGAAGATTTCCGGTGACGGCGCCTTGCCGAACCACTTCTTGTAGATCGTGGTGTATTCCCCGTTCTGGATGACTTCTTCGAGCCCTTCGTTAAGTTCTTCGCGGAGTTCGTCGTTACCCTGTTGCACAACGAATCCGTATTCTTCTTCGGTTTCGATTCCGCCGGAAATTTCCAGTTCCGGATCCTGTTCGACCGCTTTTTCGGCGACGGGACGGTCGATCACGACCGCGTCGAGGATTCCCGCCTTGAGCGGTTGGATGGTGTCCGGTCCTTGCGGGTACGTCCGCAATTCCTTGGTTTCGATTTCTTCTTCGACGTATTCCTCGCCGGTCGTCCCCTGTTGGACGCCGACGGTCTTCCCCACCAGGTCCTTTTCAGTTTTCAGCCCCTTCGTCCCCTTTTTCACGAGAATCGACTGCGCGGACGGAAGGTAGTAGGGGTTGGTGAAGTCGACGGTTTCCTCGCGTTCCGGAGTGATGGTCGTCGCCGAGGCGACCATTTCGAACTTGCCCTGCGCGAGGTCGCGGAAGATCGTCGGGAACGGAGTGTCCTGGAATTCGACTTCGCGGCCGATCTTCTTGCCGATCGCTTCTACCAATTCGACGTCGAAGCCCTTGAATTCGGTCTTGGTCTTGCCGAATTCCTCAAAAGGCGGATACGGGACATCGGACCCGACGGACAGCTTCTTGCCGCCACCGGCGCCTCCGGTGCTTCCAGTGGTGCCACCCCCCCCGCAGCCCGCTGCCAGCAGGCAGACGGTGGCTGCGAACAGCGCCATGAGCAACACGGACGTCCAGGACTTCCTCATCGGGTCTGCCTCCATCGACGGGGTCGGTGACGGGAGCGAACATACCCTGTGCCCGGGCGGGTAGGCAAGGCCCGGAGGGCGGTGCCCTGGCTATACTTTTTGAAGTAAGAGGAGATCGCTGATGCTTCAGGACGAGCTACTCAACCGGCCCTGCGGAGGGCGCTTCGGCAACATCGTCGAGTCCATCGGCAACACGCCCCTGGTCGAGCTCCCACGGCTCACCCCGAAGCCGGACGTCCGCATCTTCGCCAAGCTGGAGGGACGCAACCCGAC
>JBLNAC010000179.1:0-3990 GCA_050259155.1 Syntrophothermus sp. | reverse complement strand
TCGGCATCGAGCGACCGAAGTCGCGCCGCGACCGCTTCTCGATCAGCGCGGTCAGCGCCGCGATCGGCGTCGTCGTCAGCACACCACCCAACCAGCTCGGCCGGATCGGGCTGCTGATGCTCGGCTCACCGGTCTTCTTCCTGCCGGGAATCGTCTTCCTCGCCGTGGGCTTCGTGCTCCAGGTCGGGGCGACGGGCGCCGTCAAAGCGATCAAGGTGAGCGCCAGCCTGACCGGAGGGCGGGGCCAAACGGCGGCCTGAGCGGTCAGGCGGTCGACCCGCGCAGCACCGATTCGCCGGAGTGGGTCGTGCCCTGCGAGGTCGCCTGGCGGCTGACGTCGAAGTAGCGGTAGGCGGCGGGGCTGGCCGGGAGCGGAACCCGGACCTCCGCCTTGCCGGCGGCGTTGACGCTGAAGGAGGCGACCGGGACGGTGTGGCTCGCGTCGGTCATCAGCCAGACCTCGTAGTAGTGGCCGCGGCCGGCCGGGGGCAGGCCGCGGACGTCGAGGACCATCGTGTCGGGGCCGGGCATCCGGATCGAGGCGCGCGCCGGCGAGCCGGGTTCCAGCGGTTGCAGGGTCAGCGCCGGCGCGGCCTCGCCCGACGAGCCGCCGCCGGCGAGGAGCTCGCCGGCGCCGATCCCGATCGCCAGCGCGGCCAGCAGCGAGGCCACGGCGAGCGCCGGGCGGAGCGAGAGCCGCGGGAGGCGCCGGCGCGCCTTCGCCGCCGGGGCGGGCGGCGCCGGCGGCCAGGCGGCCGGGGGGAGCTCGGCGAGACGCTCGGTCATCAGCCTCAGCGATTCGACCTCGGCCCGCAGCGCCGAATCCGTTCGCAGTCGCCGTTCGACGTCGATGCGCCGCGTCCCCTCGATCTCGCCGAGGACGAATTCAGCCGCCAGTTCGCGGTCGGTCATGCGACTCCCTCCTCGACCATCAGGGTACGCAGGCGCGCGAGGCCCGCGACCATTCGGTGCTTGACGGTTCCAAGCGCGAGCCCCGTCCTGGCGGCGATCTCCGTCTGCGTGAGGTCCTCGTAGAAGCGCAGTCGCAGGGTGAGCGCCTCCTCGGCGGGGATCCGCTTCAGCAGGTCCGCGAGGCGCCAGCGCTCGAGCATCTCGTCCACCTCGGCGGCGCGGCGGTCCTCGGTCTCGGGCATCAGCTGGGGGTCGAGCGGCTCCGGCCGCCGTCGCCGCAGCTCGTCAATCGCCCGCCAGCGGGCGATCGTCAGGATCCAGGTCAGCGTCGAGCCTCGCTCGGAGTCGTATTCGGGGCCGCGGCGCCAGACCTCGAGCAGGACCTGCTGGCGCACGTCCTCGGCGCTCGCGGCGTCGGGTAGCGTCTGGCGCAGGAAGCCGCTGAGCACCTGCCCGTAGCGCTCTTCGACCGCCGCGATCGCTCCCTCTTCACCGGTCTGGAGCGCGGCCGCGAGGCGGCGTTCGTCGGCGTCGAGGCGCCGCTCGGCGCCCCGACGACGGGGCTTGCCACCCGGTCCGATCATTGATCTTGCGATGACTTCCACATAGAGCTTTACGCGCGGGAGGCGAGTTCGGTTGGCGGATTCCCCGGCGCCGCGGCTCCCATTTCCCAACCGGGGAGGGACGCCGGCCCGTAGGAAACCGCAACCGACACCCTCACTTCAGGAGGAATCATGTTGAAGCGAATGGTTGCACTCCTCGCCGCGGTAGCGGTCCTCGCCGTACCCGCGACCGCAAGCGCCGCTCCCCCGAGCAAGAACATCGTCGAAACCGCCGCCGGCGCGCCGCAGTTCTCGACCCTGGTCTCGCTCGTGAAGAAGGCCGGCCTGGTCGGCGCCCTCTCGGGCAAGCAGCAGCTGACCGTCTTCGCGCCGACCAACGCGGCGTTCAACAAGGTCCCGAAGAAGACCCTGAACGCGCTGCTCGCGGACAAGAAGCTGCTGCGGAAGGTGCTGCTATACCACGTGGTCGCCGGCAAGCTCCCCGCTAGCAAGGTCGTGAAACGCAGCTCCGCCAAGACCCTCGAGGGCCAGAAGGTCTCCTTCTCGGTCAAAGGGAAGGGCGTCTACGTGAACAGCAGCAAGGTCATCACCCCGGACATCCGCGCCAGCAACGGGATCGTGCACGCGATCAACGCGGTCCTGATTCCGCCGGATCTGTGAGAGACCTCGCCCGGATCGGGAAGGACCTCGCCGACCGGGCGCTCGACTGGACCGTGCTACCCGGGTTCTCGCGCATCGGCTACGGCCTGCGCGAGAGCCTGGTGGCGCGGGGCCCGCTCGACCTCGAGGGCCGCTCGGTGATGGTGACCGGCGCCAGCTCCGGGATCGGCGAGGCGGCCTGCGCCGAGCTTGCGCGGGATGGCGCCCGCGTCCACATGGTCGTCCGCGATCGTGAGCGGGGGGAGCGGGCGCGCGAGCGGATCGCCGCCCGGGCGCCAGCCGCGGCCGAGATCGAGCTCCACCTCTGCGACCTCTCCGACCTTCGGTCGGTGCGGTCGGCCGCCGCCGCCTTCGTCGATTCCGGCGCCCCCCTGCAGGTGCTGGTCAACAACGCAGGCATCCTGCCGGATCGGCGCACCCACACCGACGAAGGCTTCGAGCTCGCCTTCGCGACCAACGTGCTGGGCCCGTTCCTGCTTACCGCGCTGCTGCTCCCTGCGCTGGCCGCCTCGGCGCCGTCGCGGGTGATCAACGTCTCCTCCGGCGGCATGTACACGGCGCGCCTCGACCTCGACGACCTCCAGCTCGAGGGGCGCGAGTTCGACGGCGCCCGCTTCTACGCGCATACGAAGCGGCTCGAGGTCGCGCTCAGCGAGGAGTGGGCGCGGCGGCTCGCGGGCCGGGAAATAGTCGTCCACTCCTTTCACCCCGGCTGGGTCGCGACACCGGGGGTCGCCAGCTCGCTGCCGCGCTTCGATCGGGTGATGAGGCCCCTGCTGCGCGACCCCGCCGCCGGCGCCGACACGATCGTCTGGCTCGCCGGCTCTCCCGAGGGAGCCGGGCACAGCGGCGCCTTCTGGCACGACCGGCGGCCGCGCCCCAAGCACCGCGTCCCCTGGACCCGCGAGAGCGCGGCCGAACGGGCGGCGCTGTTCGAGCGCTGCGCCGGGCTCTGCGGCCTCGACCCCGACCGGCTCGTCTGATCGTCAACCGATTCGGCGGCGGCGAGCGTAACCTAGGGCGATGGCTCGTTATCGCGGCACCATAGAGAGCGTCCGCTCGCAGGCGGACACCTTCGCCTACATGGCCGACTTCTCGAATGTCGCCGAGTGGGACCCGACGGCCGCCGAGGCGCGACACCTGGGGGAGGGCGAGCCGGCGCTCGGCTCGCGCTTCCACGTCCGCGTGCACTGGCTCGGCCGCGACATCGAGCTCGAGTACGAGATCACCGAGATCGACGCCCCGCATCGCCTGGTGCTGCGCGCCGAGAACGCGACGACGATCTCCGAGGACACGGTCGAGGTGGTGGCGCGCGGCGAGGGCTCCGAGGTGACCTACGACGCGCAGGTGACGCTGAAGGGCCTCGTCCGCGTCGCCGACCCGCTGCTCGGCCTCGCCTTCAAGCGGCTCGGGGACAACGCCACGGCGGGGCTGCGCCGCGTCCTCTCGAACCCTGCCTGAGCACGGGGCCCGCGGCGGAGGTCGCCTGTCGAGGCGCTTGCTCGCCCGCCGCTCAGTAGCGAAGCACGGCGGCGACTCCTTCGGCCGGCCCGAGGCGCTGGGCGGGCTCGCCGTGGACTACGGTTACCGCCGCGCCGCCTGAGAGCGCGGCGCCGACGAGGGGCTCGTCGGCCTCGCCGAGGGGCGCGGCGAGGGCCAGGTGCTCGACCCGTCCTTCCGCGAGCGCGTCGGCGGCGTCCTGGCGCCCGAGCGCGCCGGGCCGGCTGTGCGGCCCCTCGCCCAGCGCCTGCGCGACCACCGCCCGCTGCCGCTCGGCGTCGACGCGGCCGACCGCGGCGGCGACCCGCTCGACGAGCTGCCCGGCCGGGACCGAGATCAGGTCGGCGTTCTCGCC
>JBLNAC010000178.1:0-3068 GCA_050259155.1 Syntrophothermus sp. | reverse complement strand
CCCGCAGGCCCTCGACCAGGTTGTAGAGCACTTCGTCGAGCCGCTCGGGGTCGGCCTCGTCCCGGGCCAGCTCCCACGGCTTCGACTCCTCCACGAAGCGGTTGAGGCGGCGGACCAGCGTCCAGGCCAGCTCCAGCGCCTGCGTCAGCTCGGCCCGATCGAGCAGGCCGCTGAAGCGCTCGACGGCGCCTTCGAAGTCCTCGGCCACCGTCGCGTCCACCGCCGCGGGCGGCACGACGCCGCCGCGGTAGCGCTCGACCATCGCCAGGACCCGGCTGGCGAGGTTGCCGTAGTCGTTGGCGAGCTCGGTCTCGTAGCGGGCCTCGAAGCCCGCGGTCGAGATCGAGCCGTCCTGGCCGAAGCTCACCTCCCGGAAGAGGTAGAAGCGCAGCGCGTCGGCGCCGAACCGCTCGATCACCTCGAACGGGTCGAGCACGTTGCCCAGCGACTTCGACATCTTCCTCTCGCCCATCAGCAGGAAGCCGTGGATCACCATCCGCCGCGGCGGCTCGAGGTCGGCGGCGAGGCACAGGGCGGGCCAGATCACGGCGTGGAACTTGAGGATGTCCTTCGCCATCACGTGCAGGTTCGCCGGCCAGAAGCGGGGCAGCAGGTCCTCGCCCTCGCGGGCGAAGCCGAGGGCGGTGACGTAGTTGAGCAGCGCGTCGAACCAGACGTACATGCGCTGGCCGGGGTCCCACGGCAGCGGCAGGCCCCACTTCAGGTTCGGGCGGGAGAGCGAGACGTCTTCCAGGCCCTGCCCGATGAAGGCCACCGCCTCGTTGCGGCGGAAGTCGGGGACGACGAAGTCCGGCCGCGCCTCGTAGAGGTCTTCGAGCTGCGCCTGGAAGGCCGAGAGGCGGAAGAACCAGTTCTCCTCGCGCAGCTTCTCGAGCGGGATCTCATGGATCGGGCAGGTGTTGCCCGGGCCCAGCTCCCGCTCGGTCTTGAAGTCGGCGCAGCGGGGGCAGTACCAGCCCTCGTAGGTCCCCTTCGTGACCCAGCCGTTGTCGTAGACCCGCTGCATGATCCGCGCCACCCGCTCCTCGTGGCGGGGGTCGGAGGTGCGGATGAAGAAGTCGTTGGTGACGTCGATGATCGGCATCAGCGCCTCGAACTTGGCCGCGTTGCGGTCGGCCAGCTCCTGCGGCGCGATACCCGCCCGCTCGGCCGCGGTCTCGATCGGCTCTCCATGCTCGTCGGTGCCGGTGAGGAAGAAGACGTCCTCGCCCCGCTGGCGCATGTGCCGGGCGAGCACGTCGGCCGCCATCGTCGAGTAGGCATGCCCGAGATGCGGCTCGGCGTTGACGTAGTAGATCGGGGTGGTGACGTAGTAGCTCATCGACCCTCGCTCAGCGCCGCGCCTCGCGGCCGGTCAGGGCTTTGTAGAGGTCGTTGGCCCGCGTGCCGGTGAGGGCGGCGACGACGCTGGCGGCGGCGCGGGGCCTGGCGCCCGACTGGACCAGGTGGCGCAGCGCGTCGACGGCGAAGCCGACGTCCTTGTCGTGCTCCGTGTCGGCGGCGGGGCCGATGACGAGGACGATCTCGCCCTTGACGTCGCCGCGGAAGCGCCGCGCGAGCTCGCCGAGGCTGCCGCGGGCGACCTCCTCGTGGACCTTGGTCATCTCGCGGCAGACGGCGGCCTCGCGGTCGGGGGCGAGGCTGGCGAGCGCCGCCAGGCTCTCGCCCACCCGGCGCGGCGACTCGAAGGCGACGACGGTCTCGGCCGAGCGCAAGACCCGCTCCATCTCCCCGGCCCGCCGCGGCAGGAAGCCCTCGAAGCGCCAGCGGTCGGTCGGCAGCCCCGACGCGACCAGGGCCACCGGGACGACCGAGGGCCCCGGCAGGACGGTGACCTCGAGGGCGCGGTCGATGCAGCGCCGGATCAGCTTGTAGCCCGGGTCGGAGATCGCCGGCATGCCGGCGTCGGCGACGAGGACGACGAGGTCGCCGCGTTCGATCCGCTGCGACAGCTCGGTCGCCCGCGCCGCTTCGTTGCCCTCGTGGTTCGAGACCAGCGGCGGGTGCGGCCGGATCCGCAGCCGATCGAGCAGCATCCCCGTCTTGCGGGTGTCCTCGCAGGCGATGTAGTCGGCGGCGACGAGGGCGTCGCGGATCCGCGGCGTGACGTCGTCGAGGTTGCCGATCGGGGTCGGGCAGACGACCAGGCCGCCGGGCATCAGGGCCGCCCCCCCTCCGTCAGCTCGATCCGAGCCAGCGCGGCGGCCCCGATCATGCCGGCGTCGTTGCCGAGCGTGGCGGCGACGATCGGCGTCTCGTTCATCGGCCGCAGCGCCCGCGTGCGGACCTCGTGCCGGGCCGGCTCGAGCAGCAGATCGCCGGCGGCGATCACCCCGCCCCCGACGACGATCGCTTCCGGCTCGAAGATGTTGGCGAAGCTCGCGCAGGCGACCCCCAGCCGGCTGCCGACCAGGCCGAAGACCGAGATCGCGGTCGGGTCGCCGGCGAGGGCGGCCTCGGTCACGACCTTGCCGTCGATGGTCTCTCCCGCCGCCAGCCGCCGGCCCAGCTCCGAGTCCGGATGGCCTTCGGCCGCCGCGTGGCCCTCGCGGCCCAGCGCGGTGCCGGAGGCGAGCGCCTCGACGCAGCCGTGGTTGCGGCAGTTGCCCTGGCAGGGCGGCCCGTCGGCCTGGATCACGGTGTGACCGAGCTCCGCGCCGGCGCCGGTGGCGCCGCGATAGAGCCGGCCGCCGAGGATCAGGCCACCGCCGATGCCGGTCCCGACGGTCAGCATCACGACGTTGGACATGCCGGCGGCGGCGCCGTAGAGGTGCTCGGCCAGCGCAGCGACGTTGGCGTCGTTGTCGACGACGACCGGCAGCCCGACGCGCTCTTCGACCAGGTCGCGGATCGGCAGGTCGGAGAGCGGCAGGTTGACCGCCGATACCGCGACGCCGCGCTGGCGGTCGATCGTCGCCGGGATGCCCAGGCCGACGGCGGCCGCCCGCGGCCGCGCCGCCCGCGCCTCGCCCACCTCGCGCACCAGCAGCTCGACCAGCTCCTCCTCGGTCTGGCTCGTCGAGGCCTCGCGGCTCTCCCACAGGGTC
>JBLNAC010000177.1:0-2922 GCA_050259155.1 Syntrophothermus sp. | reverse complement strand
CGCGCTCGCGCTCGACCTCCGGATCGGGGGTGAGGATGGCGCCGCCGGCGCCGGCCGTGAGGGGGGAGTCCTCCGTCTCGGTGTGGCTGTTCTGGCCGATCACCTTCTGCTCGCCGCTCTCGATCCGGGCGACGCGCTCGCGGTTCGATTCGACCAGGCGCGCCTTCATGTACGGGACGGCCCTGACCGCGCCGCCGTGCTCCTCGACGACCGCCATCTCGGCCCGCGCGCCCTCCGTCAGCTCGGCGACCAGGCCGTCCATCACGACCGAGCCCTCGAAGACGTCCGGGTACTCGAGCAGATCGGTCTCGTCGGCCAGCACCTGCTGGATGCGCAGGCTCCACTGCTGGTCCCAGGGTCGGGGCAGGCCCATCGCCTCGTTCCACGCCGGCAGCTGGATCGCGCGCGCGCGGGCGTCGCGGCTGAGCGTGACGGCGAGCGCCTCGAGCACGATCCGCTGGATGTTGTTCTCGGGCTGGGCCTCGGTCAGGCCGAGGCTGTTGACCTGGACGCCGTAGCGGAAGCGCAGCATCTTCTCGTCGGTCACCCCGTAGCGCTCGCGTCCGATCTCCCGCCACAGCGCCGCCATCGTCCGCAGCTTCGCGACCTCCTCGATCAGGCGGATGCCGGCGTTGACGAAGAAGGAGATGCGGCCGAAGACCTTGCCGAACTCCGCCTCGGGGACCTGGCCTCGCGTCCTCACCTCGTCGAGGACCGCGATCCCGGTCGAGAGCGCGTAGGCGATCTCCTGCACGGGCGTCGCCCCCGCCTCCTGCAGGTGGTAGCTGCAGATGTTGGTCGGGTTCCAGCTGGGCACCTCGTCGACGGTGAAGGCGACCATGTCGGCGATCAGCCGCAGCGAGGGCTCGGGCGGAAAGGCATAGGTGCCGCGCGAGAGGTACTCCTTGATGATGTCGTTCTGGGTCGTCCCCTTCAGCGCGGCGCGATCGACCCCGTTCTCCTCGGCGACCGTCACGTAGAGGGCGAGCAGCCAGGCTGCAGTGGCGTTGATCGTCATCGAGGTGTTCATCTCGTCGAGCGGGATCCCGTCGAGCAGCTGGTGCATGTCGCCCTTGTGGGCGATCGAGACGCCGACCTTGCCGACCTCGCCGCGGGCGAGGACGTGGCCCGGGTCATAGCCTGTCTGCGTCGGCAGGTCGAAGGCAACCGAGAGTCCGGTCTGCCCCTTCGCGAGGTTGCGTCGGTACAGCTCGTTGGAGCGTTTCGCATCGGAGTGGCCGGCGTAGGTGCGCATCACCCAGGGCCGGTCGGGCTGGGGGAGTCGGTGATCGCTCATCGCCCCATGATATTTGCGAGTCGCGAAATACCCCGTTCAGCGAAGTCCGGCCCGCATCTTTCCGGAATGGCTGTGTTTAGGTTGCCGACGATGACGAAGCGCAAGTGCGCCACATTCGCCGCTGTGCTCGCGGCCGCCGCCCTCATGCCGACGGCCGCCGGGGCGCAGATGGTCGGCATCTATCGCAACGGGCTCAGCTCTCTCTCCCAGCGGAGCGAGCTTGTCAAGCTCTCGGGGCGCAGCTGCGCGCGCTCGGGGGCGAAGGGGGTGCTGCGGGTCGAAGTCGGCAAGCGGACCGACGCCTGCGCCTACAGGACGCCGGTGCTGGGGCGCGACCTCGAGATCGCGGCCACCGAGCGGCTGCTGAGCGGCACGCCGGCGCCCCTGCAGCGAAAGGCCTTCCTGGGAGTCGAACTCCGGGCCGGGGGAGGAGCCAAGTACCAGCTGCTCGTCTTTCCGCTGCAGCGCAAGCTGCAGCTGATCAAGGTCACGCCGGAACGCACCAAGTACCTGGCGATCGTCAAGAACGAGCCGGCGGTGAAGGGGATCAACAAGGCGAACGCGCTGCGACTGCGGGCCGTCAACGTGACCAGCGGGCCGGAAAAGGGCGATGCGAAGCTGGTCGGGTTCCTCGGCTCCAAACGCGTCGCCGCAGCGACCGACGAAGCGGCCGGCGAACTCCAGGGCCGGGCGGCGGCGATCACGGTCGGCGCGCCCAAGAACGCCAGCGGCGTGATCGCCAGCCTCGACGACGTCGTCGTCCGCGTCCCGAGCCCCTTCTAGCCCCGCGCTGCCGACCGCGCGCCGCTGCTCGTCGCCTCCGCCCCGGACCTCGGCGAGGGGGGCGGGAACGCGACCATCTCGCGAACCGCCCGGTCGACCAGGCGGGCGTAGAGCCCGGCACCCCCGGGCCTGAGGTGGATCCCGTCCCAGAGAAGGTCTTCGTGCGCCGCCGCGACCGCCGCCCAGTCGATCAGGGTGGTGTGCGGCCAGTCCTCCGCCGCTTCGGCCAGCGCGTGGTTGGACTCGTCGACCCAGCTGACCGGGGCGTGGTCGTTGATCAGGAACAGCTCGCCGACGTCTGCCGTGGCCCTCTGGATCGCCTCCATTTCTTCGGAGTAGAGGGGACCGTTGTTGCCCATCTGGAGGATGAGCGCGTTCGGGGTGCGGCCTTCGCTGCGCAGCTGCCGGACCAGCGCGACGAATTCGCCGGCCTGGCGGCCCACCTTGGCGTTCATCGAGAACCCCGGTCCGAGGCGCGCCTTGAGGTTGGCGGCGGCGCCGACCATCACCGAGTCGCCGAAGGCGATGATCCGCGGCGGGTGGCTGAGCGGCGGCCGGCGCCCGGCGGCCCCGCCGCCCGCCGAGCCGGAAGGGCCTTCGACGCCGGGCCGCGACCGCGACGCCGGGTCCGTCGCGCTCGGCCGATGCGGCGCCGCCACCGGTTCGGCGCGGATTCGGGCGACGGTGGGCTCCGAGGCGACGGCGGCCTCGAGCTGGCGGTTGCTGGTCGCGAACAGGCCGCTCCAGCCGATTAGGAGCACGACCGCGAGAGCGGCGGCCAACAGCGCCGGCCGCGCCAGTCGCAGCCACCGCTCGGGGATCGCCGGCCGCTTCGCCCGGCC
>JBLNAC010000176.1:0-23883 GCA_050259155.1 Syntrophothermus sp. | reverse complement strand
CTTGACGACCATCGCGACCTGGGTCGCCTCGATCGGCGGGATCACGCGGCCGGCCTGGTCGCGCCCGATCTCCGCGTAGTAGTCGAAGGCCGCCGCCGTCCACTCGAGCTCGTCCCGGTTCTCGACCAGCGGCTTGCCTCCCTCCGCGGTCATCGTCCGCGCCAGCTCCTCGGAGCCGGCGCGAAGCCGGCGCGCCGCCTCGTGCAGCAGCTCGCAGCGCTCGCCGGCGGTCGCCCGCGCCCAGGTCCGCTCCCAGGCCGCGCGGGCGGCGGCGACCGCCGCGTCCACCTGCTCGGCCGACGCCGCGGACAGCTCGACGATCGGCTCCGTCGTGAAGGGGTCCTCGACCGCCAGCCGGGCACCGGCACCCGCGACCTTCTCGCCGCCGATCAGGAGCTCCGTCGGGTGCGTGATCTCCCTCGTCATCGCAGTCGCAGGCTACCGACACCCGCCTCTTCGCCCCCCGGTGTTCTCGACGAGGTCGGCACGCTCCTGGCGCTGGTCCCGCGCGGGTCGTAGGTTTGGGACTTGAGCACCAACGACATGACACACGCCGGAGCCGGTCACGAGACCGGTCTCGGCTTCCGGCACCGAGCCCTCCTGCGCCGCGGCGCGCTCGCCGTCTACTGCGCCGCCCTGGTCGCCTGGAGCGCGTCCTACGGGATCCCCGTCCAGCGCGAGCTGGTCATCCTCTGGACGCTCGGCTCGCTGGCATGCGTCTCGATCGGCCGCCCCCCGCGTGAGATCGCGCGGCTCGCGGTCGACTGGCTGCCGATGGTGATCGTCCTCGCCGCCTACGACTTCACCCGCGGCGCCGCCGACTCGCTCGGCATCGGCGTGCACTTCCGGCCGATGATCGACTTCGACCGCGCGGTCTTCCTCGGCCAGACCCCCACCGAGTGGATCCAGACCCACCTCTACGACCCCCGGGCCCTGACCGCCTGGAACGTCGCCTTCACGCTCGTCTACACCTCGTACTTCGTCGTCCCCTTCGCCCTCGCCGGCTACCTGTGGGCGCGCGAGCGCCTCGAGTACCTGCGCTTCGTCAAGCGCCTGGTGACTCTCGCCGTGCTCGGGCTCGCGACCTACGTCCTCTTCCCGGCGGCTCCCCCGTGGCTCGCGGACGAGCTCGGCCTCCTCCACCATGTCGAACGGACCACCTCCAAAGGCTGGGAAATCCTCGGGATCGGCACCGCTGTGCTCTTCTCGGAGGGCCAGGAGACCGTCAACCTGGTCGCCGCAGTGCCGTCGCTGCACTCGGCCTTCTGCATGCTCGTCGCCCTCTTCCTCTGGCCTCGCGTCCGCCGCCCGGCACTGAGGCCGCTGCTGCTCCTCTACCCACTGGCGATGGGGTTCACCCTGATCGCGACCGGGGAGCACTACTTCTTCGACGTCGCCCTCGGCTGGCTCTACGCCGGCGCGGTGATGGCCGCCTGGGGCTGGTGGGAGCGGCTGCGCGCCCCCGCTCCGATCGCGGCGCCGGCCGAGCTCGGCTGACGGGCCCGCGGGGCGCTACGCTCGGCGCGCGGGCGGCGACAAACCGAAAAGGAGAGTCGATGAAAAGCCTCAGTGGGAAGCTCACCTACGCCAACCTGGTCTCGACCGCCGCCCTGTTCCTCGTGCTCAGCGGAGGCGTGGCCCTGGCGGCGACTCAGCTCGCCAAGAACAGCGTCGGCAGCAAGCAGCTCAAGGCCAACGCGGTCACGACCGCGAAGATCAAGGCGGGCGCGATCAATGGCTCCCGCCTCGCGGACAGCGCGGTGACCAGCGCCAAGCTGGCCGACGGCGCGGTCACCGGCGCCAAGCTCTCCGCGGGCGCGGTCGTCGCCAGCAAGCTGGGGCCGATCGTCACGCGCACCGCGACCGGCGATATCCCGAAAAACGAACTCGGCACCCTCTCCGTCTCCTGCCAATCGGGTGAGACGCTGCTGGGCGGGGGTGCTGACTGGCTGCGGAAAGGCCCGGACCTTCTGCTTCAGATCGCCGAATCGTCGATGTCGGCGCCGAACACCTGGCGGGCGACGGGCAACAACCTCAGTGCCGCGACGGTGAACTTCAGGGTCTACGCCTACTGCCTAGCCGGCTGAGACGGCCCCGGGGGGACGCGGCCCGTCGCGCCGGCGGCGGGCCGCGGCGAGCCGTATGGCTCACCCGGCCTAAAGCATCGGCCCGCCGGGGTCGATTCGGCATCTGATGGGCCCGGACCGGGACGACACGCTGCTGACGATCATCCGCACCCAGACGGAGATCGCGGCCTCCGACCTCGACCTGCTGGCGAAGATGGAGCTCCTCGCCGAACGCGCCCAGGAACTGACCCGGGCGAGCGGCGCGATGGTCGAGCTGGTCGACGGCGAGGAGATGGTCTGCGAGGTGGCGACCGGCGAGGCCACCCCCTACCTGGGGATGCGGCTGCGCCGCGACGGCAGCCTGTCCGGTCGCTGCATGGCCGAGCTACGCCTGCTGCGCAGCGACAGCACCGAGGCGGACCCGAGGGTCGACGCCGATGGCTGCCGCCGCATCGGCGCGGCGTCGCTGGTCTGCGCCCCGCTCCTCTACCGGCGCGAGGCGGTCGGGGCCCTCACCGTCTACTCCGGGGTCCCCGGCAACTTCTCCGACCGGGACGCCGAGGTCCTGGAGCTCCTCACCGATCTCCTCGCGGCCCACGTCTCCTACGCGACCGACTTCACGGTGGGGGCTCATGACACGCGGCACGACGCGCTGACCGGGCTCGCCAACCGGCGCGCCTTCCAGGAGCGCCTGGCGACCGAAATCGCCCGCGCCCACCGCTACGAGCAGCAGCTCTCCCTCTGCCTGCTCGACCTCGACGGCTTCCGCCGGCTCAACGAGCAGCTCGGCCACGCGGTCGGGGACGCCGTCCTGCGCTCCGTGGCCCGGCTGATCGACGAATCCCGCGTCGCCGACGACGCCTTCCGCATCGGCGGCGACGAGTTCGCGGTCCTGATGCCGCACACGTCGCCGCCGCAGGCGCGGCTGGCCGCCGAGCGCCTCACCGACCGGATCGCCGCCGCCGGCCTCGGCGGTGCCTGCCCGGTCGGCGCTTCGTTCGGGATCGCCCGCGCCGAGGGCGATCCCGAGCTGGTGGTCGCCGCCGCCGATCGCGAGCTGATCGCGGCGAAGGAACGGCTGCCGCCGCGCGACGGCTGACGATCGGACATAGGATCCCGGGGGTGACGGCCGATCCGGACCTCGTCCTCGCCGAGCGCCGAGGCGCGGTGCTGGTGCTGACCCTGAACCGGCCCGACCGTCTCAACGCCTGGACCGACCCCCTGGAGGCGGCGTACTTCGCGCGCCTCGACGCGGCCGAAGCCGACCCGGAGGTGCGGGCGATCGTGCTGACCGGAGCCGGACGCGGCTTTTGCGCGGGCGCCGACTTCGAGGTCCTCGAAGAGGCGACGGGCGAGGAGCCGGGCCGGGGGATCGTCGAGCGCCCGCGCCCGCGCAGCTTTCCGCTCACCCTGCGCAAGCCGCTGATCGCCGCGGTCAACGGTCCCGCCGCGGGCCTGGGCCTGGTCGAGGCGCTCTACTGCGACGTCCGCTTCTGCGTCCCGCGGGCGAAGCTGACCACCGCCTTCGCCCGCCGCGGCCTGATCGGCGAGTACGGGATCGCCTGGCTGCTGCCGCGGCTCGTCGGCGTCAGCCGCGCCCGCGACCTGCTGCTCTCGGCGCGGATCGTCCTCGGCGAGGAGGCGAAGGAGATCGGCCTTGTCGACTTCCTCGTCGAGCCCGAGGACCTGCTCGAGCAGGCGGTCGCCTACGCGGCCGACCTGGCGGCGAACTGCTCCCCGGCCTCGATCTCGATCATGAAAGAGCAGCTCGCCGACGCGCTGGGCGAGGGCTTCGACGAGTCCTACGAGGTGGCGGAACGGCTGATCCGCGAGTCCTTCCAGCGTCCCGACGCGGCCGAGGGGGTCAACAGCTACCTCGAGAAGCGCCCGCCCGCGTTCCCGCCGCTGGCTCCGCCCGCCTAGACGGTCCAGGTGTCGCCGGAGCGCAGCAGCTCGTCGACGTCGGCGAGCGTGGCGGCGGCGTGGGCGGCTTCGAGCTCGCTCTGGCGCTCGGAGCCGTAGACCGGCCGCACGACGTCGCGGAAGACCCCGATCGGCGTCGGACCGGTCGGGCTCTCGGTCAGCCGCGCCAGGGCGGTCGCGTGACTCGGGTCCTCGACGCGGGCGTCGTGGACCACCAGGCTGCGCTCGCCGGCCTCGGCGACGTCGACGACCTCGAGGCCGCCGTCGCCGGAGCGCACGACGCCCTTCTCCAGGTCGTCGCCGAAGCGGATCGGCTGGCCGTGCTCGAGCCGGATCTGGTTGTGGGCGCTCCCCTTGCCGCGGACGGCGTCGAAGGCGCCGTCGTTGAAGACGTTGCAGTTCTGGTAGATCTCGACGAAGGCCGCGCCCGGGTGCTCGGCCGCGGCGCGCAGGGTGTCGCGGACGTGCTGCTTCTCGACGTCGATCGTGCGGGCGACGAAGGACGCGTCGGCGCCCAGCGCCAGCGCCAGCGGGTTGAAGGGGTGATCCTCGGAGCCGAAGGGCGTCGACTTCGTGATCTTCCCGGTCTCCGACGTGGGGGAGTACTGGCCCTTGGTCAGGCCGTAGATCTGGTTGTTGAAGAGCAGGAGCTTGATCGGCACGTTGCGGCGCAGAGCGTGGATCAGGTGGTTCCCGCCGATCGAGAGCGCGTCGCCGTCGCCGGAGACGACCCAGACGGACAGATCCTCGCGCGAGGTGGCGATCCCCGTCGCCAGCGCCGGCGCCCGCCCGTGGATGCCGTGCATCCCGTAGGTGTCCATGTAGTAGACGAAGCGGCCGGCGCAGCCGATCCCCGAGATGAAGACCGTCTTCTCCGGCGGCACTCCGAGCTCGGGCATCAGCGTCTGGACCGAGTTGAGGATCGCGTAGTCGCCGCAGCCCGGGCACCAGCGCGTTTCCTGGCCGGACTGGAAGTCGGCCTTTGTCAGCGTCGCCGTCGCGCCGTTGCGGCCGTTCCCGTTCTCACTCATCGGCGCCCGCCAGCTCGATGATCGCCTGCTCAAGCTCCTCGGCGAGGAGCGGCAGGCCCTCCACCCTGTTGAACCCGACCGCGTCGACCAGGAACCTGTCGCGGACGAGGCTCAGCAGCTGTCCGGTGTTGACCTCGGGGACGAGCACCTTGTCGAAGGAGCGGACTACGTCGCCCGTGTTGGCCGGCATCGGTTCGAGCTGGCGCAGGTGCGCGGTGGCCACCGGGATGCCGCGATCGCGGACGCGCCGGGCGGCGGCGCCGATCACCCCCGAGGTCGAGCCCCAGCCGAGCAGCAGCAGCTCCGCGCCCTCGTCGGCGTCGACCCGCAGCGGCGGCAGCTCCTCGGCGAGCTTCTCGAGCTTCTCCGCCCGCAGCCGGGTCATCAGCGCGTGATTGGCCGGGTCGTAGGAGATCTTGCCCGAGCCGTGCTCCTTCTCGAGCCCGCCGAGCCGGTGCTGCAGGCCGGGGGTGCCCGGTATCGCCCACGGCCGCGCCCCGCGCTCGTCGCGCAGGTATGGGAGGAACTCGTCGCCGGCGTTGGGCCCCTCGGCGAAGTCGGGCGAGATCTCCGGCATGCCCTCGACGTCGGGCAGGCGCCAGGGCTCCGAGGAGTTCATCAGGAAGGTATCGGCGAGCAGGATCACCGGGGTGCGGTAGCGGACGGCGATGCGCACCGCCTCGATCGCGGAGTCGAAGCAGTCGGCAGGGGTCGCCGCCGCGATCACCGGCAGTGGCGACTCGCCGTGGCGGCCGTGGATCGCCATCAGCAGGTCGGCCTGTTCGGTCTTCGTCGGCAGCCCGGTCGAGGGCCCGGCGCGCTGGACGTCGATGACGACCAGCGGCAGCTCGGTGGCGACCGCCAGCGCGATCGTCTCCGCCTTTAGGTCCATGCCGGGGCCGCTGGTCGCGGTCACGCCGAGCCTGCCGCCGAAGGAGGCCCCGAGCGCCATGTTGGCGGCCGCGATCTCGTCCTCGGCCTGCACGGTGCGGACGCCGAAGCGATTGTGGCGGGCGAGGTGGTGGAGGAGTTCGGAGGCCGGGGTGATCGGATAGCTCGAGAAGAAGAGCTGCAGGCCGCTGCGGACGCTGGCGGCGATCAGCCCCATCGCCAGCGCGTTGGCGCCGTTGACGTTGCGGTACTCGCCGGGCTCCAGGGGCGCCGGCGCGACCTCGATCTGGGTGGCGGCTATCTCGGTCGTGTCGCCGAAGTTGTAGCCGGCCTTGAAGGCGGCGACGTTCCCGGTCAGGATCGCCGGCCGCTTGGCGAACTTGGTCTCGAGCCAGGCGATCGTCTCCTTCCGCGGCCGGCCGTACATCCACGACACCAGCCCGAGGGCGAAGAGGTTCTTGGTCCGCTGGGCCTCGGCGGGCTTCAGTCCCTCGACCCGCTCGGTCGCGCGCGTGGTCAGCGTCGTCATCGGCACCTTGAAGGTCTGGTACTCCTCGACCGTCCCGTCCTCGAGCGGGTTCGACTCGTACCCGGCCTTGCGCAGGTTGGCGTCGGTGAAGGCGTCCTCGTTGACGATCAGGGTGCCGCCGGGCTCCAACGCGCCCAGATGGGCTTTCAGCGCCGCCGGGTTCATCGCCACGAGCGTGTTCGGATGGTCGCCGGGCGTGAGGACGTCGCGCGAGGCGAAATGGATCTGGAACGCCGAGACGCCGCCGGGGGTGCCGGCGGGCGCGCGGATCTCAGCCGGGAAGTCGGGCAGGGTGGAGAGGTCGTTGCCGACGTGCGCGGTGGCCGCGGTGAAGCGGTCGCCGACCAGCTGCATGCCGTCGCCGGAGTCGCCCGCGAAGCGGACGATCACTGCCTCTGGCTTCTTCGAAGTCGTTGTCACGTGTCGGCTCGGCCCTCCCGCCGGGCCGTTGTATACAAGGTAGCGATCCGCCGCGACGGTCAGGCGGCGGCGGGCGGGAAGCTTTGGGGAATCCGCAAGGTCAGCCGAAGTCGATGACGCTGCGGATGCCGTCCTGGGCCTCCATCAGCTCGAAGCCGCGGTTGACCTCGTCGAGGCTGAGGCGGTGCGAGATGAAGGGGGCGACGTCGATCTCGCCGGCGAGGGCGCGGTCGACCAGCTGCGGCACCTGGTCACGGCCCTTGACCCCGCCGAAGGACGAGCCGGCGACGCGCCGCCCGGTGATCAGCAGCCGCGGCACGATGTCGAGAGTCTCGCCCTTGCCGGCGACGCCGGCGATCGTGCACTGGCCCCAGGCCATCCGCGCCGCTTCGACGGCCTGCCGCATGACGGCGACCAGGCCGGTGGCCTCGAAGGTGTAGTCGGCGCCGAAGCCCCCGGTGCTCTCGAGGATCTCCTCGACGGTGTCCTCGCTCCCGATCATCACCTCGGTCGCGCCCTGTCCCTTCGCCAGCTCGAGGCGGTCCTCGGAGAGGTCGACGCAGATGATCCGCTCGGCGCCCTGCAGGCGGCAGCCGGCGACGGCGCCGAGGCCCACCATGCCGGCGCCGAAGACGACGCAGGTCGTGCCCGGCTCGACCTTTGCCGTGTTCATCGCCGCGCCCAGCCCGGTCGAGAGGCCGCAGGCGAAGAGGCAGGCGTGCTCGAACGGCGCCTCGGGGTTGATCTTCGCCAGCGCGATCTCCGGCATCACGGTGTACTCGGCGAAGGTCGAGCAGCCCATGAAGTGCCTGATCTCCTCCCCGTCGCGCGAAAGGCGCGTGGACCCGTCGGGCAGGTGGCCGAGGTTCTGCTCGGCGCGGATCGCCAGGCAGAGGTTGGTCCGCGGGTCGAGGCAGTGCACGCACTCGCGGCACTGGGGCGAGAAGAGCGTCACCACGTGGTCACCCGGCGCCACCGATTCGACGCCCGCGCCGACCTTCTCGACGACCCCGGCGCCCTCGTGGCCGAGGACCGTCGGCGCGTAGCCGGACGGATCGGCGCCGGAGGCGGTGTACAGGTCGGTGTGGCAGACGCCGCAGGCGACCAGTCGCACCAGCACCTCGCCGCCCCTGGGATCGGCCAGCTCGACGTCCTGCACGGCGAGTGGCTTCCCGAACTCCTCCAGCACGGCAGCCCTGATCTGCACCAAGTCAACCTACACGCCCCCGCGCCCCCCGCGCCACCGTCCGTCGATAAGTTTGTCCCCACCGTCCAAGCCGCAGGAAAGGGAGGCGCCATGGAGATCACCGGGGTCGATTTCGTCGGCATCCCGTCGCAGGACGCGGAGCGCTCGCGCGCCTTCTACGTCGAGACGCTCGGCCTGCGTCCGGACGAGCACGGCCGCTTCGAGTTCTGGGCCGGCCGGACCTGCTTCGGGATCTGGGAGCCGGCCAAGTACGGGATGGAGTTCGCGCCGCAGAAGAACGCCCACCCCGCCCTGCACGTCGATGACGTCGCCGCGGCGCGCGCCGAGCTCGAGGCGAAGGGGGTCGAGTTCGCCGGCGAGACGCTCGACACCGGCGTCTGCCACATGGCGCCCTTCACCGACCCCGACGGCAACGACCTGATGCTGCATCGCCGCTACGCGCCGTATGACGACTGAGGCCGGCCTCCCGGTCCAGTCGTTCACGCCGGCGCACCGTGGCGGCCACGGCGCGCCGCCGATCGTCTGCCTGCATGGCTTCACCGACACCTGGCGCACCTGGGAGCTCGTCCTGCCGGCCCTGGAGGCCAGGCACGAGGTGCTGGCCCCGACTCTGCCCGCCCACGCCGGCGGGCCGCCGCTGACCGCAGCGCCGAGCACGACGATCCTCGCCGACGCCGTCGAGGCCGCGATGGACGAGGCCGGGTTCGAGACCGCCCAACTGGTGGGCAACTCGCTGGGCGGCTACATCGCGCTGCAGCTGGCGGAGCGGGGGAGGGCGACCTCGGTCGTCGCCTTCGCCCCTGCCGGCGGCTGGCCCCGGGGCGACGCCTCGCTGCGCGAGGTGCTCGACGGCTTCGCCGGCGTCTACCGCCAGCTGCTGCCGATTGCCGCCCACGCCGGGGCGATCGTCGGCACGCCCGAGGGGAGGCGGATGGCGACGGCGCTGATCACCACGAACTACGAGCACATCCCCGCCGAGCTGATCGCGCACCAGATCGTCGGCGTCACCCGCTGCGACGTCCTGCCACTCCTCGAGTACGCGGGGGGCGCCGACTTCGAGCTGGACCCCGGGCGGATCCGCTGCCCCGTGCGGATCGTCTGGGGGACCGCCGACCAGATTCTCCCCTGGCCCCGCTACGCGAGCCGCTTCAGGGAGGAGTGGCTGCCGAACGCGGACTACGTGGAGCTCGACGGGGTCGGCCATTGCCCGCAGCTCGACGTCCCGACGGAGGCCGCCCAGCTGATCCTCGGCTTCTGACGTCAGCGTCTGGGCAGCCGCGAGAGGACCGGGAGCGTGACCTCGAAGCAGGCGCCGCCGAGGTGGCCGGCGCGGACCTCGATCCGGCCCGAGTGCGCCTCCACGATCGCCCGCGATATCGCCAGACCCAGCCCCGCACCGGCGATCTGGCGCTCCCTCCCCTCCTCGCCGCGGTAGAGACGCTCGAAGAGGCGGGGCCGCTCGCTCTCGTCGATGCCGGGGCCGGAGTCCTCGACGGTGAGGCGCGCCTGGGCGTCGACCGCGCGCAGGTCAACCTCGATCCGGCCACCGGCCGGCGTGAACTTGACCGCGTTGGTGAGCAGGTTCGAGATCACCTGGGCGAGCCGATCGGGGTCGCCCATCACCGCCAGCGGGCCGCCGGTCGCGACTACGAGCGTCAGCTCGGCGGCCTCGGCGTCGGGACGCACGTTCTCGGCCGCCTCGGCGACGACCTCGCCGAGGTCGATCGGCCGCTTGCGGAAGTCGAACTCCCCGGCCTCGATCTGCGCGACGTTGAGCAGATCCTCGACCAGCCGCAGCTGGCGGGCGGCGTTGCGCTCGATCACCTCGACGTGACGCAGCAGCGGCTCGGCGGGGCCGCCGGCGTCGGCGCGGACCAGCGCCGCGTAGCCGAGGATCGAGGTCAGCGGCGTCCGCAGCTCGTGCGAGACCGAGCCGAGGAACTCGATCTTCGCCCGCTCGAGGGCGGCGGCCGCCTCGGCGGCGCGGCGCTCCTCGGTCACGTCCTGCTGCACCGCGACCCAGACCGCGCCGTAGCGGGGATGGTTGAAGGTCGTGGTCGCCGTCCGGCACCAGATCTGGGTCCCGTCCTTGCGGAGCCGGCGCCCTTCGTAGGTCGCCGAGCCCGTGCGCCGGAGCCTGGCCTCGGCCTCGTCGCGCGCCGCCGCCTCCTTCCTGTCGAGGTCGGGCGGGCGCATCACCTCTCTCGCGTCGCGACCGTTCAGCTCCTCGGGCTCGTACCCGAGCATCCGCTCGAGCGCCGGGTTGGCGTACACGATCCGCATGTCGTCGCTGGTGACCAGGCAGACCCCCTCCGCCATGTTCGCGATCACCTCACCGCGCAGGTCGTAGCCGTGCTCGATCTCGATCCGCTCACCGGCCTCGCGGATGCTGCAGAGGACCTCCCGGTCCGCTCCCATGCCGGGCAGGGACCACTGCAGCCAGGCCCAGCCCCCGACCTCGGTGCGGAGCCGGCAGCGGAAGCGGCCGGGGGCGCCGGTCTCGCGCACGCGCGCCAGCTCGCCGAGCGCCGCGGCGCGGTCGTCGGGGTGCACGAGGTCCGCCAGCGGCCGCGAGGAGAGGCCCTTCTCGCCATGGCCGAGCACCTCCTGCCAGGGCCCGCCCAGCCTCGCGAGCAGGCCCTCGGCGGTGACCGCGCAGACGAGGTCGCGGTCGAGCCGGTCCGCCGCGGCGGCGCCGGAGAGGTCCTCCTGCATCCGCCGCCGCAGCGTCACGTCCTGCACATGCACGATGTAGTGGTCGGGATCGCCGTCCGCGTGGCGGTCGAGCGAGACCGAGATCAAGGCCCACATCGTCCCCCCGTCGGCCCGGATGTAGCGCTTTTCCAGCTGGTAGTCGGGAGCCTCGCCGCGCAGCAGGCGTTCGTCGCCCTCGAAGGTCGCGGCAAGGTCGTCGGGATGGGTGAACTCGGCGAACCGCATGCCCCTCAGCTGCTCCTCGCTGTAGCCCAGCAGCCGGCAGAGGGCTGCGTTGGCGCGGATCGCCCTCCCCTCGAGGTCGACGATCGCCATCCCCACCGCGGCGTAGCGGAACGCGGCCTCGAACAGGCCCTGCGCCTCGCGCCGCTCCCGCTCGAGCCGGTCGCGCTCGGTCAGGTCGGTGAACCAGCAGATCCTGTACATCAGCTCGCCGGCGTCGTCTCTCGCCGCCATCACCTCGACGCCGACGTGGAACACCGTCCCGTCGCGCCGCACGTGGTCGGACTCGGTCGCCAGGAAGCCGAACGTTTCGAGCTGCTCGGCCAGTCCTGGCAGGCGCGCCGCCGCCTCGGGCGTCAGCGAGTCGTCGATCGGCTTGCCGGTGAAGTCGGCGGCCGTGCCGGCGTGCATCCGCGCGTAGGCGGGGTTGACCGCGACCACGTTGCGCGTGCGCGGCTCGATGATCGCGATGCCGTGCGTCGTGCTGGCGAAGGTCAGGGCGAAGAGCCGCCGCAGCTCCTCGGGCTCGATGCCCGGCGCATAGTCGAAAACCGCCACCTTTGCGTCCGCCCTCTCGATCGGGTATCCCTTTCGGCGTGCCTGCGCCGACCGTACTCGTGGTCGAGGACGATCCTGACATCCGCCGGCTCGTCGTGTCCCTCGCGACCCGCTCCGGCATGGAGGGGCTCGAGGCCGCAGACGGGCGCGCCGCCATCCGCGCCTTCTTCGAGCACCGCCCCGACCTCGTGGTGCTCGACATCGGCCTGCCCGAGGTCGATGGATGGCAGGTGCTGGAGCGGATCCGCGAGCTGAGCGAGGCGCCGGTCCTCGTCCTCACGGCCGCGGGCTCCAAGCCCGAGCGGGTGCGCGGGCTCGAAGGGGGCGCCGACGACTACGTGACCAAGCCGTTCGACCCCGACGAGCTGATCGCACGCATGCGCGCGCTGCTACGCCGCGGTCGCGCCGAGGCGCCCACCGAGGTGCTCTCCGACGGCGTCGTCACCCTCGACGAGCAGCAGCGCCGGGTCGAGGTGGACGGCCGCGAGGTGCAGCTGACGCCGACCGAGTTCCGGCTGCTCGCGGCGCTGATGCGAAACCGTCATCAGGTGATGACGCTGGACCAGCTGCTGGAGCTCGTTTGGGGCAACGCCGCGGCCGATCCGAAGCAGGTGCGGCTGTACGTCAGCTACCTGCGGCGCAAGCTCGCGGACGCCGGCGGCATCGACCCGATCGAGACCGTGCGCGGCTTCGGGTACCGCTACCGGCCTGCAAGTCGTCTCTCAGCTCCCCCGATTTGAGCTAGTACAGACGGCTGCTGAAGCCGCCTGGCGCTAATTCATACGCAATTCAGGCGCCGATCCGGCGCTGCTCCTACCCCTCGCTCCGACTCAGTGCGCGGCGGCCGAGAGCCGGCCGCGACTGAGCGAATCTCCACCCAAGGAGGGAGCAGTGAACACTCGTACCAAGGTTCTCCTCACCGTGCTGTGCGTGGGTGCCCTCGGCAGCCTCGCCGCGATGGGCGTCTTCGGTGCCTTCAGCGCCACGACGACCAACGCCGGCAACACGATCACGGCCGGAACCGTCGCCATCGGCGACAACGACGCGGGCTCCGCGATGTACTCGCTGACCAACGTCAAACCCGGCGAAGGCGTCACCAGGTGCATCAAGGTCACCTACACCGGCAGCCTCGACGCCGACGTCCGCCTCTACACCGAAAGCGCGGTCGGCGCGCTGGGGCAGTACGTCGACCTGACGATCACCCCCGGCACGCAGGCGACCTCGACGTTCCCGAGCTGCACCGGGTTCACCCCCGACTCCGGCGGGGCGATCTACAGCGGCACGCTGGCCAACTTCGCGACCACGAAGAACAGCTGGGCCAACGGGGTCGTCGACTACCCCGGCACCACGGCCACCAAATGGGTGACGAACGACGCGGTCGTCTACCAGTTCACCGCGACGCTGCAGAGCTCGGCGCCGTTCGCGGCTCAGGGCCAGACCACCGGCGCGCACACGTTCACCTGGGAGGCCCGCAACCAGTAAGGGCCCTGGGTGGAGCGACGCTCGTGACCGGGGCGGGGCTGCCGGCGACGGCGGCCCCGCCTCGCGTCCAAGGCGCCCCATGACCCTCGACAGGCGCACAGACATGATCGTGCGGGTGGCGGCGGCCGCGATCGGAGCCGCGGCGGTGATCGCCCTGATCGCGATGGCCCGCCCGGCCGCAGGCCACGGCGGCGTCCTGCCTGCCTCCCTGCGCTTCGCGGCGGATCAGGATCCGGCGCTCGCGATCTCGCCGGCGGCGCCTCGAGCCGTGCTGCGGAGCGACGCGCTGCGGCCCGGAGGCCATGCCTCGGGGGCGCTCCACGTCCGCAACCAGACCGGCGCCCCCCTCGTGGTGGGACTGCGCGGGGAGCCGTCCTCGACGGCGCTCGACGGGGTCGTGGACGTCCGCGTCCGCTCCGACGGGCGCACGCTGGCGGACAGCACCCTCGGCTCCCTCCGCCGGGGGACGCAGGGAAGGATCCGCCTCGCCTCGGGCGAAGGCGCCTCGTTCAGATTGACGGCCCGGCTGCCGGCGGCGGTCGCGACGGGGTACGAGGGGAGCCGCGTGAGCGTCCGCCTGTTCCCCGTCTACCGGAGGGCACCATGAGCGCGGAGCGGGGGCGCATCCATATCTGTCTCCCTGCGACCGCGCGAAGCGCGAGCCGTTCACGATGAGCGCCCTCGTCCACAGCCCGCTCGCGCGCCGCGCCCGCCTGTTCGGGACCTGGCTCTTCATCGGCGTGCTGTTCGCGGCACTGCTGACGGCGGCGGCGCCGCTGGCGCTCGGCGACCGCTCCTTCACGATGCGCTCGGGCTCGATGACCCCGGCGATCGAAACCGGCGACGTCGTCGTCACCGAGCCGATCTCGCCGCTCTCGGCGGAGGTCGGCGACATCGTCACCTTCGTCGACCCCGAAGGCACCGGCAAACTCTTCTCCCATCGCGTGCAGTCGATCCGGGCCGCGGGGGACGTCGTCCACTTCGTCACCCGCGGCGACGCCAACACCTCGGTCGAGCGCTGGAGCGTGCCCGCCGACGGCAGCGTCGGGAAGGTCCTGTACAGGGTGCCGAAGCTCGGCTACGCGATCGTCTGGGCCGGGACCCCGGAGGGCAGGATCGGGCTGATCGTGGTGCCGGCACTGCTGCTCTGTTGGACCGCCATGGCGCGAATCTGGCGCCCCCGGGGCGAGCCCGATGGAGGGGCGGCGGCGCATGAATAGCCGGCGCCGGGGGAGGGTCCGGCTCGCGGCCCTCGCCGCGCTCTCGCTCGGGCTCGTGTCGGTCGTCGCCGGTGGCAGCGTCTGGGGGGCCTTCGGCGCGGGCTCCGCCAACGCCGGGAACACGATCACCGCCGCCGCGGACTTCCTCGCCCCGACCTCGAGCGCGACGATGATCGCCAAGGCCGCCGGCGGCGTCCCCGGCTACATCCGGCCGGGCGGCACCTACTACGTCTACGCGAACGTCGCCGACAGCGGCAACCCGGCCAGCGGGGTTGCGAGCGTCACCGCCGACGTCAGCTCAATCAGCAGCGGCCAGACGGCGGCTGCCCTCGCCGCCGGCAGCTTCACCGTCGGCGGCGTCAGCTACAACCGCCGCAGCGCCTCGCTGACCGCCGCTGCGGCGCTCGCCGAAGGCAGCGCCCCCTACTCGCTGACGATGACTGACGCCGCCGGCAACTCGGCGACGCTCGGCTCCCTGTCGGTGACGGTCGACAACACCCCGCCAAGCGCCGCCGACATCCAGACCGCCAACGGGTCGACGATCGTCGGCCGCGCCCAGCAGGGCGACACGATCACCTACACCTTCAGCGAGCCGCCCGAGCCCGAATCGATACTCGCGGGCTGGGGAGGCGCCGCTACCCCAGTCGTCGTCCGCCTCAACAACGGGGCGAGCGACACGGTCACGATCTACAACGCGGCCAACGCGATCCAGCTGCCCCTCGGCACCGTCGATCTCGGACGCACCGGCTACACCACGTCGAACATCACCTTCGGCGCCACCGGGACCGCCTCCTCGATGGTCCTCAGCGGCAGCACGATCGTCGTCACCCTCGGCACCCAGTCGGCGGCGGCGACCACGGTAAGCGGCAACGGGAAGATGATCTGGACCCCGTCGGCGACGGCGACCGACCGTGCGGGCAACGCGATGTCGACCGCCCCGAAGACGTCCTCTACCTCGCCCAACAAAGAGTTCTGATGAGCACGGTACGCGCATGCATGCTCGCGGCGGCAGCCTTGCTCCTGCTCGCCGCGGCGGCGTTGGGGGCGGTCGCCTCGGCCCCGGAAACGGCTCCGGCGCGGCCGCTGAAGGCGAAGGCCCGGGGCTCGATGCGGATCGCCGACTCGAGCGGCGAACGCTCGATTCTCAGCGCCTCCGCGCTCGCGCCGGGCGAGACGGTGCGAGGGAGGGTCCAGATCGGCCAGCGGGGCAGCGCCGCCGCCGGCCTCGTCCTCTCGGCGCTGAACCTGCGCGACACCGGCGGGGCCGAGGCGCTCTCGAAGGCGCTGAGCCTGACCATCCGCGACGTGACGCGGGGTTCGGCGGGGATCGTCTACTCGGGCTCCTTCGCGGGGCTGGGCTCGCTGCGGGTCGGCGCCCTCGGCCGGCGGGAGACCCGCACCTACGACTTCGCCGCGACGCTGCCGGAAACCGCCGCGGCGGGGCTCGCCGGCGCCTCGACCACCGTCGAGTACCGGTGGCGCCTGACCACGGCCGTGCGGGCGCGGTGCGCCACCCGCCTCCGCGGAACCCAGGGGAACGATCTGATCGTCGGCACCGTCGGCGGGGATCGGATCCGCGGCGCCGGCGGCGCGGACAGGCTCTACGGCGGCGCGCGCTCCGACTGCCTCGACGGGGGTCCCGGCTCCGACCGCCTCTTCGGCAACGGGGGCAAGGACCGGATCGTCGCCCGCGACGGCACCCGCGACCTCGTCGCCTGCGGCCGGGGCGCCGACGTCGCGATCGTCGACAGGCTCGACGTCGTCCGCGGCTGCGAGAAGGTGCGGCGGGGGTGACCAGCCCGTTCTCCGCCCCGGGGTTGACCGGCCTACTTTCCGCGCCAGGCCCTCCAGTAGGCGCGCATCCGGCGTCGAAACGCCTTCGGCCTCTCGGCGTAGAGGCGCGCCCCGATCGCGAGGGCGCTCTCCAGCAACTCGTCCTGGCGCTCGGCGATCAGCCGCGCGATCCCCTGCTCGTGGCCGAGCACCCCGCCGCGCGAGGCGAGGTCCTCGGATAGCAGCGAGAGGTCGTGGTGGTCGCCGAGCAGTTCGGCGAGCGCGTGCGCCTCGCCGACGGTGGCGTCGAGCGGCGCTGGCCAGGCCTCCGCGACGATCCGCAGCTGGTACCAGAGGTCCTTGGCCCTTTTTCGAAGCTCGTGGACGTCGGCGTCCGAGCCGCCGGCGCCGACCGCCGCCAGGTTCTTCCGGCCTTCGCGGTAGGCACGGTCGAGCCCGGTCTCGACCAGGTCCCAGGACCCGTCGTCGAGCGGCCAGGCGTCGATCTCGCGCGCTCCCTCGGCGAGCAGCGCGAGCGCTCGTGAGACTCGCGCCCTCGTCTCGGCGCTCCCGGCAGAGGCGAGGCGCCTGCGGTCAGCCTCCAGCATGCGCTCCCAGGCGTCCGCCGTCACCGCCGGCAGGCGGCCGTCCGCGCTCCGGCGCAGCTCCTGCAGCGTCGCGAGCTTGACCTCGGCGTCACGGCTCTCCGACAGCAGGCGCCCCGCCTCCCGGTAGCGGCGGTTCTCGCGCCTGAGGACCTCGTCGCCGAGCTCGCCGCGGAGCAGCCGCAGCAGCGCCCGCGTCTTCTTCAGGTCTTTGCGGGCGCCGTGGATCGCGTCGGCGATGTCCTCCTCCGATGCGGCCTGGAGCCGCTCCGCCGCCCTCTCGACCCGCCCGCGAGCGATGCGTCGCATCCCCTCGACGGCGTCCTCGTCTCCGTGCAGCCGGTAGCTCCTGTCGGACACCCGAGGAAGCGTAGACCCCGCTGCTGGGAGAATGGCGCCGATGCGACGGAGGCTGGACGTCGGCGAAACCCTGAGCGAGGTCTTCTCGATCTACGGGGCCCACGCGGGGGTGTTGCTGCCCCTCGCCTTCTGGCTGTTCCTCGGGGTTGCGATCGTCGACGGCATCATCGGCTCCCGCCTGTCGCTGCTCTGGATCGGCATCGTCGTCAGCACGATCGCGGCGACCCTCTACCAGGGCATGGTCGTGGGCCTCGTCCGCGACCTCCAGGACGGTCGGCGCGACGCCTCGGTCCGCGACCTCTTCGACGTCGCCGCTCCGGTGGTGCTGCCGCTGATCGGGGCGGGGCTGCTCTCGGGCCTCGGCATCGGCGTCGGCCTCCTCCTGCTGATCGTCCCCGGGCTGTTCCTGCTGACGATCTGGGCCGTGATCGCGCCCGTGATCGTGATCGAGCGCAGCGGCGTCTTCGCCGCCTTCGGCCGCTCCCGGGCGCTGGTTCGCGGCAACGGCTGGCCGGTCTTCTGGGTGGTGATGGTCGCCTTCCTGATCTCGCTCGCCGGCGCCGTCGTCTTCGGCGGCATCGCGGCGAGCATCTCGCAGGGCCCATTGGTGCGGATCGTCTTCAGCGCCCTCGCCTCGACGATCACGGCGCCGATCACCGCGTTGGCCGCCGGCGTCCTCTACTACAGGCTGCTGGCGAGCGAGAGCGCCGACACCCCCGCGGGCCCGCCGCCGGTCCCCTAGCAGCCCGTCCCCCCAACAGCCCCCGGCCGAGACCGCGAAAGAGTCCGCATAGCGAACCTTTCGCGATCTCGCGCTCGGGGGCGGGGGCACCGCCGCCCCCGTCAGGCCGGCGCCAGGAGTGCGGGCGCCGCCCGCGTCAGGCAGGCGCCAGGAGCGCGGCGACCGCCCGCGCCAGCGCCCGGCCGCGCTCGGTCAGCGCGTACTCGGTGTGCGGCGGCCTCCCGGGCACGAGGGTCCGCTCCACGACCCCGGCCGCCTCGAGCTGGTCCAGCCGCTCCGAGAGCGTGGTCGGCGAGACCCCGGGCAGCGATTGGCGAAGCTCGTTGAAGCGGCTGGCGCCATTGGAGCAGGCGTAGATCGTCGCCATCGTCCAGCGCCGCTCGAGCAGCCCGGCCGCCGCCCGGAGCTCCGGCGGTACGGGCTTGCAGCGGCGGCAGCGGGGGGACATCAGACCGGCGCCACGTCCGCCGCGCTCTCGGCGGGCTCGAGGGCGAGGCCGAGGACCTCGTCGATGCTCATCACGGGGTGGAAGGTCATCTTCTCGCGCACCTCCTCGGGGACCTCGTCGAGGTCGCCGCGGTTGCGCTCGGGCAGGATCACCTCGGTCAGGCCCGCGGCGTGGGCGGCCAGCACCTTCTGCTTGAGACCGCCGATCGGCAGCACCCGGCCCTGTAGCGTCACCTCGCCGGTCATCCCCACGGTGTGCTTGACCGGGCGGCCCGAGAGCAGCGAGACCAGCGCCGTCGTCATCGCGGTGCCGGCGCTCGGACCGTCCTTCGGGATCGCCCCGGCGGGGACGTGGAGGTGGAACTCGCGGTTGAAGCCGGCGGGGTCGATCCCCAGCTCGTGCGCATGCGAGCGCACGTAGGAGAGGGCGATCCGCGCCGACTCCTTCATCACGTCGCCCAGCTGCCCGGTCAGGACCAGGCCCTTGTCGCCCTCCATCGCCGTCGCCTCGATGAAGAGCACGTCGCCGCCGGTTCCGGTCACAGCCAGCCCGGTGGAGACACCCGGGATCGCGGTCCGCTCGACCGCCTCCTGGAAGAAGCGCTGGCGCCCGAGCGCCTCGCGCACGACCTCGGCGTCGAGGACGATCGGCCTCGCCGTCTCGCCGGAGGCGATCCTCGTCGCCGCGCCGCGCAGCAGCTTGCCGAGCTCGCGCTCGAGCTGGCGCACGCCGGCCTCGCGGGTGTACTCCGAGACGACCCCGCGCAGCACCTCGTCGGAGACCTCGACCTCCTCCGCCCGCAGGCCGTTGCGCCGCAGCTGGCGCGGCAGCAGGTAGCCCCTGGCGATCGCCAGCTTCTCCTCGGTCGTGTATCCGTCGAAGGCGATCACCTCCATCCGGTCCAGCAGCGGCGCCGGGATCGTGTCGACCAGGTTGGCGGTGGCGACGAAGACGACCTCGGAGAGGTCGACCTCGACGTCGAGGTAGTGGTCCCTGAACGAGTGGTTCTGGGCGGGGTCGAGGACCTCCAGCAGGGCGGCCGAGGGGTCCCCGCGCCAGTCGGCGCCGACCTTGTCGACCTCGTCGAGCAGGATCACTGGGTTCATCGTCCCGGCGTCGCGCAGGGCGCGGACGATCCGCCCGGGCAGGGCGCCGATGTAGGTCCGCCGGTGGCCGCGGATCTCGGCCTCGTCGTGGAGGCCGCCGAGGCTGATGCGGACGAACTCGCGGCCCAGGCTGCGGGCGATCGACTCGCCGATCGACGTCTTGCCGGTTCCAGGTGGCCCGACCAGGGTGAGGATCGTGCCGTTGGCGCGGCTGTCCTCCTCGACGCCGCGCTCCTCGCGCAGCTTGCGGACGGCGACGAACTCCGTGATCCGCCGCTTGACGTCGTCGAGGCCGGCATGGTCGGCGTCGAGGACCTCGCGCGTGTGCGCCGGGTCGAGGCGCTCCTCCGAGCGCCTGCTCCAGGGCAGCGCGATCAGCCAGTCGAGGTAGCTGCGGATCACCGACGACTCGGGCGAGGACTCGCCCTGGCGCTCGAGCCGCCGCAGCTCCTTCTCGGCCTGCTCGGCGACCGCCTCCGGCATCCCGGCCTCGGCGATCTTCGCCTCGTACTCGGCGATCAGGTCGGCCTCGTCTTCGCCCAGCTCCTTGCGGATCGACTCCATCTGCTTGCGCAGGAAGTACTCGCGCTGCTGCTTCTGCGCGCCGGACTCGACGTCCTCGCGGATCTTGGAGCGGACCTGCAGCTCCGCCAGCCGCTCGCGCTGCAGCTCGACCGCCAGCTCCAGGCGGGCGGTGACGTCGATTGTCTCCAGCAGCCTCAGCTTGCCCTCGTGGGGGATGTCCGGGGAGAGGCCGGAGGTGTCGGCCAGCGCGCCGGGCTCCTCGATCGAGCGCAGGAAGGCGGCGATGCGGCCGTCGTCGCCGCGCAGCTCGAGGATCTCCTCGACCACGGCGCGGTACTCGCGGGCCAGCTCCCGGACGTGCTCGTCGTCGGGGTGCCCGTCGCGGATCTCCTGCACCTCGACGTGCAGCTCCTCGCCCTCGCCCTCGCCCGCCTGTGCGGCGCCGGCCAGCCCGCGGTGCAGGCCGACCACGGTCGCCACCGGCTGGCCGCGGCGGGAGACACCGTGCTCGACGACCTCGGCGACGACGCCGACGCGCCCGTACTCGCCGTCGCGGCGGGGGATGAGGAATACGCGCTCCTCCTCTCCGACGTCGATCGGGAGGGTGGCGGTGACGGTGGGGAAGACGATCGCATCGTCGAGGGGAATGAGCCGATAGGTCATAACCAACTCCATTTTCTGTAGTTACTCGCAAGAGGATAGCGTGGCCGCTCCGCCGGCCGGAGGCCGGCCGCGCGGCATACGCGCATGGCCTCGAACGCGGCGGCCGTCGACAAGCGGCGCAGACCGCGCGGCCGCCTTCCCGACGCGGCGGGAGGGGCCGAACCGATACGGTTCCGGCATGGATCCCGCTCGCGCCAAGGAGCTGCTCGCCGCCGAGCGCTCGCGCGTCGAAGCCGACCTCGCGGCCGTCCGCCGCGGCGGGCCGGAAGAGAGCGACGAGCGCCGAGAGCCCGGGGACTTCGACTCCGAGGCCCTGTATCAGGACGAGCTCGACGCCGGCCTGGTCGAAGACCTCAAACGCCGGCTCGAAGCGGTGGAGCGCGCCGAAGAGCGACTCGCCGCCGGCACCTACGGGCTCTCGGTGCGAAGCGGCGAGCCGATCCCCGACGAGAGGCTGGAGGCCAACCCGACCGCCGAGCTGACGGTCGACGAGGCCCGGCGCGGCAGCGCCTGAGCCGCGCCACAGGGGCCGGGACGGGGCGCGGCAGGGCGGCGCTCAGCCGCCCAGCAGCTTGGCCTTCTGTGCGGCGAACTCCTCCTCGGTGAGGATGCCCTGGGCTTTGAGCTCGCCCAGCTGCTTCAGCTGATCGATCGTCGACTCCTCGCCGCCGCCCGGGGCCGCCGGAGCCGGGGGAGGGGGCGCCGTCTGCGCCTGCTGCTCCTGATACTGCTCGGCTTCCTGGCCCGCCCAGCGCTCTTCCTGGCGACGGCGGACGCGGCCGCTGACCGCGGTCGCGGTGCCGGCGACGACGGCGGTGCGGGCCACACCTCTCAGTAGTCCTGGCATCTGGCAGCTCCTCTCTATGCGTTGGCCTCGGCCGCGTCGAGCGCGGCGAGGAGGTCTTCGACGGGGATCCGGCCGCTGGCCACGAGCTGGCCGCCGGAGCGGCGGACCGCGGCGGCAAACGGCGCCGCCCAGGCGTTCTCGTAGACGAGGATCGCGGCGGAGGTCCCGGGCTCGAGCACGTCGGCGGCCGACTGGATGTCCTCGTCGCTGATCAACCCCGAGGACGCACCCTCGAACACCGCCAGCTCGGCGACTTCACCGCCGAGGTCGGCCAGCTCGAGGGCGGCGACGCCGCCCTCCTCGTCCTTGGCGACGAAGGTGAGGTCGATGATGCGGATCAGGCCGCGGTCGACGAGGTCGACAAGGTGGGGAGCCACCTCGCCGTTCGGCTGGCGGCCGGGCCACTCGACCACGATGTAGTCGATCGGCCCAATCTCGATTTGGTCGTCGGAGCTCAAGCGTCGGTCCTCTCTCTCTGCGTCTGCTGTCGACTCGGTCGTCCGGCACGGATTATCCGCCTCCCGCGCGCGCGGCGAAATCATCCCGATCGGGTGAACCGTCGAGCGTGTCGGGCGGGGTAGGCTGCGCCGATGACAGATGAGCGCAGCGTCGGCGAGCCGCCCCCGTCCTACGGCAGCCGGTTCCTGGTCGAAGACGCCCCGGACGGCCCCTTCCCGAAGACCGGCATGTCGTCGCTGGACGCGATGCGGCTGGTCGGCGAGGAACTCGCCCTCGAGGGCGACCCGAACCGCAACCTCGCCACCTTCGTCACCACCTGGATGGAGCCCGAGGCGCAGCGGCTGATCGCCGCCAACCTGCACCGCAACTTCATCGACCACGCCGAGTACCCGATCTCGGCCGAGATCGAGCAGCGCTGCGTGCGCATGCTCGCCGACCTCTTCAACGCCCCGGGGGAGACGACCGGCTGCCGCACCCAGGGCTCCTCGGAGGCGATCATGCTCGGCGCGCTCTCGCTGAAGTGGAAATGGAGGGGGCGGCGCGAAGCGGCCGGCAAGCCCGTGGACAGGCCGAACCTCGTCTTCGGCGGCGACGTCCACGTCGTCTGGGAGAAGTTCTGCCGCTACTTCGACGTCGAGCCGCGGATCGTGCCGCTGCGCAAGGACAAGTACGTGATCGGGCCCGAGGACGTCGAGCCCCACGTCGACGAGAACACGATCGGCGTCGCCGCGGTGCTCGGCACGACCTTCACCGGCCACGCCGACGACATCGTCGGCCTCAACAAGCTGCTGGTCGACCTCAAGGGGGAGAAGGGCATCGACGTGCCGCTCCACGTGGACGGCGCCTCGGGCGGCTTCGTCTGGCCGTTCCTCTATCCGGACTCCGAGTGGGACTTCCGGCTCGAGCAGGTGCGCTCGATCAACGTCTCCGGGCACAAGTTCGGCCTCGTCTACCCGGGGATCGGGTGGCTCGTCTTCCGCGAGAAGGCCGACCTCGCCGATGACCTCGTCTTCTACGAGAACTACCTGGGCAAGACCGACGCGACCTTCACCCTCAACTTCTCGACCGGCGCCTCGATGGTCCTCGCCCAGTACTACAACTTCGTCCGCCTCGGCCGCGAGGGCTATGAGTACGTGCTGCGGGCGATGGAGCAGAACGCGCGGGCACTCGCCGACAAGCTGAAGGCGATCGGCGTCTTCGAGCTGATCGGCGACGAGGAGGAGCAGCTGCCGCTGGTCGCCTTCAAGCTCGCCGGAGAGGGGGGCTACGACGAGTTCGACGTCTCCTGGCAGCTCTCCGCCGAGCGCGGCTGGATGCTCCCCGCCTACACGATGCCGCCGAACGCCGAAGACGTGAAGGTGATGCGGGCGCTGGTCAAGGAGACGCTCAGCCGGGCCCAGATCGACCGCCTCGCGAGCGACATCGAACAGGCCTGCGCGACGCTGGAGAAGAAGGGCGGCGCCCACGAGCGTGAGCGCGAGCAGATCAAACGGGGCGCGGGGTACTAGCGAGTAGTAGAGATTGCCGGCGCCTACGGCGGCTCAACCGTCCAAACCCGAGACCAAGGAGATTCAGATGTCCTCAGAGACGGCAGCCCAACCCGACGAGTTCGAGGCGCTGTACGTGCAGAGCGCACAGGGAGTGACGAGCAGTGACGGCGAGTTCACCCTGCAGGGTCTCGCGCCTTCGACACTCATGTTCTCCGACCGGCCTGAGCGAATCGTGGGTCATCTCACGGCAGCGCAATTCGTGGAGGGATGGGGACACGGCGAGAACAGCTTCCAGGAGGACCCGCCGAACGCCGTCCTCTCGTTCCTTGAGGAGGGCGATCAGATTCCCGAGGATGTCGTGGTCACGATCACGAACCCCCGCCTGGAGGGGCAGAAACTCACGTACGCCGCGACCGTCCTCGAAGGCGCCCTGCCCGCCAGCTCCGGGCCCTGCTCTCTGTTCATCGATCCGATCGGCCGTCCGCTCAGCCCTGTGTCGGTAATGGGTGTGCGGCGACGGCAGCGGCGACGGGGCAGACGGATCCTCTGACGCTCCCTGCTCAAGGGATGGCCTCGACTGATGCCATCCGTGCCAGGCGAT
>JBLNAC010000175.1:0-9527 GCA_050259155.1 Syntrophothermus sp. | reverse complement strand
GGGCCGACCCGCACCGCGGCCGCGCGGGGGGCGTACAGCCGGCGGGGTGCGCTCGCCTTCACCCGAGCTCCGGGAAGGGCGTCAGCATCGCCCACCGCTCCGGCACCCGCGAGGCGGAGTCGACCGGGAGGACCTTGAGCAGGGCCTCGGCCCCCTGGGCGGCGCGCACCTCGCGCACCGCTTGGCCGAGCCGCCGGCGCCGCGCCGATTCGCCGCCGACCGCGAGCTCGAGCTGGTCGCTCGCCGGGGGTCCGAAGCCGAGCGCCCGCAGCCGCAGCGACTCGGCCGGACCCGGCAGCGACTCCAGCCGCGGCGCCAGCACCGCGCGCAGGACCGCGGGCGATGCGCTCGGCCGGCCCAGGCCCTGCTCGACGCTCCAGCTGCCGCCGCCGGCGAGGCGGGCGCCGAGCCTCAGCCCCAGCAGGGTGCGGCCGCGCCGCCGGGGCGCCGCCAGCAGGCGGTCGACCAGCAGCTCCAGGGCACGGTCGAGCTGCCGGCCCGCCGTTCCCTCCGGCAGCTCGATCTCCTCGACCAACTCCTCGTGGGGGGGACGGGGGCGCAGCGGCTCGTCCATCCCCCGCGCCAGGCGCAGGGCCCGCAGGCCGAGGCGCCCGAAGCGGTCGGCAACCTGGTCGGCCCCGAGGCGCGCGAGACGGCCGAGGCTGGCGACGCCGAGCCGCTCGAGGGAGGCGATCAGCTCCTCCGCCTCCGGCTCGGGCACACCGAGCCTGGTGCGCAGCAGGGAGAGCCGCAGCGGCGCCAGGAAGGACGGCAGGCCGGCGGCATCGACGTGCCCGTCGTCCTCGTGGCGGGCGACGGCGAAGGCCGCGAAGCGGGTGGGGGCGACGCCGATCCGCACCTCGACGCCGATCGCGTCGCGGGCGGCCGAGACGACCCCCGCGAGCTCGCCGCCGTAGATCCCCAGCAGGCCGTCGACGGCGAAGAAGGCCTCGCCCGGCTGCTCGGACTCGACCGCGGCGCCGATCGCCTCCAGCGCCCGCACCATCGCCTCGGTCCGCTCGGCCACCTCGACCGGGTCGGGAAGGGGGTCGCGGCCGGGCCGGGACCCCCCGGAGCGGCCCGGGCGCGGTGGAGCCGCCGGACGACCTCTTCCGATGACGCAGGCGATCTCCATACGAACGTATGTTCGTATGCGGGTCGGACGGAATCAACCCTGCGGCGAGCGCGGCGGATTCGAGGCAGCCGCGCCTGCGGCCGCCTCGGCCGGCTAGCCTGCGCGGGCGACCTCGGCCGCCGCGGCGCTGCCGAGGTAGGGGGTGAGGGCGATCTCGACCAGGTCGGGCAGCAGCTCCTCGAGCTCCGCGGTCCGGCCGGCGATGATGCGGCGCGAGATCAGCGAGACCATGCCCCCGACCAGAGCTTCCTCGGTGATCGGCGAGAGCCCCTCCAGGACCTCGGGGGGGCGGCCCTCACGGCCGGCCTCCAGATAGGGGGCGAGGCCGCGGATCGCGGCGTCGTAGCGGGCGACGACGATCGGGCCGGCCACCAGGCCCTCGACCATGCAGAGGCGAGCCAGGCTCGGCGAGGCGGCGAGGAAGGAGAGCAGCGCCGCGATCGCCGCCCTGACCGCCTGCGGCCAGCCTTCGGCCGCGTCGTAGGCGGCGGCGACGTGCTCGCCCAGCTGCGCCGTCATCGCGTCGTAGGCGGCGACGAAGCACTCGTCCTTGCTCGAGAAGTGCTCGTAGAAGGTGCGGCGCGAGACCGCCGCATGGCGCGTGATGTGGCCGATCGTGGTGCCGGCGTAGCCGTTCTCGGCCACCGCCTCGGCGAGGCCGGCGATCAGCCGCTCGCGCTGGTTGTGGACGACGAACTCGCGCGGCAGCCCGTGCCTGCCCGGCGGAAGCCGCGAGAGCTCAGGTGGATACTCGGAGTCTGATTCGATCGAAGCGTCGCCGAAGTCCGCAGCCACAACGGCACGATACCCTCTCGACAGACGCCTCCAGAAAGGTCGGCTTCTCAGTCCGCGGAGGAGAGGCGGCGGGCCGCCTCGGCGCCGACGTAGGGCGTCAGCGCGAACTCGACCAGATCGGGGACCAGCTCCTCGACCCGCTCGGCCTCGCCGCGCACGATCCGCTCGTAGACCACCCAGAAGATGCCGCCGGCGACGGCTTCCTCGAGCGTCGCCGGCAGCTCGTCGCCGCGCGGGGAGACCTTGCGCCCGAGACGGAAGAGGGGGAGGAACGCCTGCAGGCCGTCCTCGTAGCGGGCCAGCGACTCGGGGCCGGCGGAGAGCGAATCGACCAGGCAGGTGCGGGCCAGGGCGGGCTCCTCTGCGACGTAGCCGAGAAAGGCGCCGAGCCCGGCGCGGACCCGGCCCTGCCAGCTCTCGACCTCCGAGGCGGCGTCGACGATCCGCCGCATCGCCTCCTCGAGCGCGTAGTCGAGCGTCGCCAGGAAGCAGTCCTGCTTGGACCGGAAGTTTTCGTAGAAGGTGTTGCGGGCGATCCGGGCGCGACGGACGATGTCGGCGACCGTCACCGAGCGGTAGCCCTTCTCGGCGGTCTCGGCGGCGAGGGCATCGATGATCCGCAGCCGCTGGTGGCGGGTGATGAAGTCCCGCGAGAGCTGCCGGCGGCCGGGCGCGGGACGCATCGTCGGAGCGGGTTGTGCCACGACCGTCAGAGTACCCGAGTGGGACGCGGACCAAGCGCGCACGATTGTTGATACCACTAAGGTTCCCGAAGCCGGACGGCCCGGTTTCCCGCAGACTCGCCGGCAGGGGCCGGGACGGGAGGGGTCGCCGGTTCCACCTTGAGCGACGAAGACAAGCGGCAGAGGATCCTCGAAGGAATGCTGACGGCGGTGGGAGAGCTCGGCTACGAGCGGGCCTCCGTGCGCACGGTGCTGGACCGCAGCGGCGTCTACCGGCAGGCCTTCTACGACAACTTCTCCTGCAAGCGGGAATGCTTCCTGGAGGCCTGCGACCTCGGCGTGGCCAGGGTCGAGTCGGCGGTGCGCATGGCGGCCTCGCACCATTCGACCTGGCGTGCCCAGCTGCACGCCGGGCTCGGCGCGCTGCTCGACTTCCTCGACGCCGAGCCGCTGACGGCGAGGGCGCTGATCGTCGAGGTCCATCCGGCGGGTCGCGAGGCCGTGGCCAGGCGGACGGCGGCGCTGGCCCGGACCCACCCCTTCCTCGACCGCGCCCGCGGCGAGCCCGGGGCAGACCGCGCGGCGCCGTCGATCGCGGCCGAGGCGATCGCCTCGGGGATCCACGCCGTGATCCACTCCCGGCTAGCCGCCGGCGAGAGCTCCGGGTTCCGGCAGCTGCTCCCGGAGCTGATGTACGTGGCGATGCTGCCCTTCTTCGGCGACGAGGCGGGTCGGACCGCCGTCGCTCCCGCCTGCTGAGGCCTCAGAGGCCCTCGCCGTGCCGGCCCTCGCCGGCGGCGAAGCGGGCGGCCCCCCGGATCGCGACGTCGAGCGTCTCGCGCCCGAGCCGCAGCTCCAGCGCGAGCCCCTCGGAGAGCGGCAGGCCCGACCCCTCGATCGCCGCGCGACGATCCGCGAGCATCGTCTCCTGCGGGAACGCCGCCAGGCGCTCGGCCAGCTCCAGGGCCCGGTCGAGGTGCGCGCCGGGAGGGACGACCTCGTTGACGAGGCCGATCCGGTGCGCCTCCTCGGCGCCGACCGGGCGGCCGCTGAGGATCAGCTCGAGGGCGCGGCCGAGGCCGACGACCCGAGGAAGCCGCTGCGTTCCGCCGTCGATCAGCGGGACGCCCCAGCGGCGCTCGAAGCAGCCGAAGGTCGAGCCCTCGGTGGCGATCCGCAGGTCGCACCAGAGCGCCAGCTCGAGGCCGCCGGCGACGCAGTAGCCGTCGACCGCGGCGATCGCCGGCTTCGAGGGCGTCAGGTGCGTGAATCCCATCGGACCCGAGGGGTGATCGATGTCCAGACCTTCGGACTTGAGGTCGAAGCCGGCGCAGAAGGCGGCCCCGCCGGCGCCGGTGAGGATCAGCGCCCGGGCGCCCTCGTCGGCCTCGAACTCGGCGTGCCCCTCGCGCAGCCGCTCGGCGGTGGCGGCGTCCACCGCGTTGCGCCGCTCGGGGCGGTCGATCGTGAGGACCGCCGCCGACCCGACCCGCTCATAGCTCACCTCTCCGCTCACGGCGGAGATCGTCGCATAGGGGACCCCGGTCGCCTTCCGCACCGGGTCGCCGAGGGGCGAGCCGGCCCGCGGCGAGGCGGGAGCGGGCGGGCTAGTCGCGGCAACGACTCACGGGGATCGCACGCGACGCCCGGCTCCCGATTCGATACGCCCCGGTCGCCGGCCCGGGAAGGGCAGGACTCCCCTCGGCCGCCGGCAACGCTAGGAATCGGGTCGGACGCCAAGCCCGGGAGGCAGCCCTCACCGGCGCCTCATTTCGCGGATTTTGCGGGTTGCGCGGGGGGCGGCCCCTTTTCAGCGCGACGGCTCGGCGCTAGGTTCGCCTTGCGACCGGGAGAGATCGGTCCCCGCGGAAGCCCACCGGGGGCCTGATCTCGAAGGTGGCGCAACGAGCTTCTAAGCACGAAGGCTACGTGCGAGGCAGGCAAACGAGCGCCGTCACCGGTCGCGTTTTCGTTGCCGCAGGTATCCAGCGGCTACCCTCCAGCGGTGCGCGTCGACGAGATCATCGCGACCTCGGCCCCGACCTTCTCGGTCGAGTTCTTCCCGCCGAAGACGGAGGAGGCGGCCGCACAGCTGTTCGAGACGGCGCGGGCGCTGGCCGAGCTGGAGCCGGACTTCGTCTCCGTCACCTACGGCGCAGGCGGCGCGACACGCGACGGGACGGTCGAGATCACGCGGGCGCTGAAGGACGACTTCGGGTTCGAGACGATGGCGCACCTGAGCTGCGTCGGCGAGACGACGGAGGGGCTCGCGGCGACGCTCGACCGGATCGAGGCCGCCGGCATCGAGAACGTCTTCGCGCTGCGCGGGGATCCGCCCCGCGGCGAGGAGGGCTTCGTCCAGCCCGAGGGCGGGCTCGGCAGCGCCGCGGAGCTGGCCGCGTTCATCGGCGCCGGCTGGGACTTCGCGATCGGCGGTGCCTGCTTCCCCGAGGTCCACCCGGAGGCGCCGGACCTGGAGACCGACCTCAGCTACCTGAAGACGAAGGTCGAGGCGGGCGCCGCCTTCCTCATCACCCAGCTCTTCTTCGACAACCAGGTCTACTTCGACTTCGTCCGCGCCGCCCGTGCGCGCGGGATTGAGGTCCCGATCCTCGCCGGCGTCATCCCGGTCGCGAGCTTCGCCCAGACGAAGCGCATCTGCGAGCTGTGCGACGCCTCGATCCCGCCGCGGCTCGAGGCGGCCTTCGCCGCGGCCGGCGGCGACCCCGAGCGCGAGTTCGAGCTGGGCATCGCCTACGCGGCGCAGCAGTGCTCGGAGCTCCTGATCGCCGGCGCGCCGGGGATCCACTTCTACGCGCTCAACAGGGCGCCGGCGACGCGGGCGGTGCTCGGCGCGCTGCGCGCCTCGCGACCCTGGGAGCGGACCCGGGGGGACGCGGGAAGCCTGGCCGGCAGCGCCGAGTGAAGCGGCGGGCGCCCGACCGCCGGCTGGCGCTGGCCTACGGCGGCGCCGCGCTCCTCGTCACCGCGGCCGCGGCAGCGGTCGTCGTCCTCGCGCTCGGAGGAGGCGATCGAGGAGGCGGCGGCTCCGCTCACATCAACCTCGGCGCGGCCTCCGGCTCGACCAACGGGGTGGCCCCCGACCAGCGAGCCGGGACCCCGCCCCCGCCCACCCGGGTGACGGACCTGCAGACCGCCGCCAGGCGCGCCGGTTGCGTGCTGAGGCTGAACCTGGCCGACGAGGGACACGAGCATCTCCCGCCGGGATCGAGGCAGCCCGCCTACCGGACCGACCCGCCGACGTCGGGGCCGCACGTCGAACCTCCCTACCAGCAGGCCGACGGCGCCTACCTGGAAGAGCCGGCGCCGATCGACTTCGTCCACTCGCTCGAGCACGGCCGGCTGGAGGTCCAGTACTCCCCGCGGCTGCCGGAAGCCGGGCAGCTGGAGCTGAAGGGCCTCTACGACACCATGTACGGGGCGGCGCTGTTGTTCCCGAACGCGACGATGCCCTACGCGGTGGCGGCGACGACCTGGACCAACCTGCTCGGCTGCCCCGCCTACAGGGGCGCGGCGACGCTCGACGCGATCCGTGCCTTCGGCAAGGAGACCTGGGGCAAATACGGGGGAGAGCCGGTGCTTGCCTTCAAGTTCACGGGCCCGACTCCGGCGGAACCGAACTGAGCGAGCTGGACGATACGCGACGAGCAAGCCCCGCCCGCTGGCGCCTGCTCCGCCCACGATGCGGCGCCTCCGGCCGGTCTAGGCGCGGTAGGCCGGGAAGAAGGGGCCCGGGGGCTTGCCGGCGCTCAGGAGCTCGTATTTGTCGGGGTCGCACACCAGCTCGGAGGTCAGCCAGGTCTCGATGCGATTCGCGAAGCCGCGCTTGAACTCCTCGAGGGCGTCGCCGGCGGCGAGGCCGCCGCCGAGGTTGAGGGGCAGGCCGAGCTCGCCGGCATGCTCGACCAGCAGGGCGACGACGTTCTTCATCGGCGCTTCGCGGAGCCGGGCGTCGGCGGTGCCCGAGAGGTAGTAGTGGAGGTAGCCGTCGCTGACGACAGCGATCGAGGCGGCCGCCAGCTCGCCGCCCGGCGCCAGCGCCAGCGCCAGCCAGGTGCGGTCCGCCTCGAGTATGCGGTCGAAGTAGGCGGCGCCGAAGAAGTAGTGCTCGGCGGCGCCGGCTCGGCGCATCGTCTGCTCGTAGACGGCGAGGAAGCCCGCGCGCTGGGCGGGCGAGGCATCGGGCCCGGCGACCAGCGCCAGCTCGTAGCCGGCTTCGACGTTGCGGCGGATCTGGCGGCGGTCGCTGGGGCGGCTCTTTCGCGGCAGCGTCGGGTCGGCGATCTGGACCACGTTGCGCTCGGTCGCGGCCAGCAGCGGCGGCGGGCCCAGCCGATGGCGGAGGAAGACGCTGACGAGGCCGGTGCCGCCCCAATCGATCCTCGCCGGGTCCAGCGCCGCCGGAGCGGCGGTCGTCTCCGCCGCACCGGAGCCGCGACGCCCGCCGCGGCAGACGGGGACGAGGCCCGGGTAGCCGTAGGGGGAGACGGCGTCGAGCCCGAGACCCCCGTCGATCTCGCGGACGATCAGCGGCGCGACCAGCTCCACGTCCCCTTCCCCGCCGCCGATGCGCAGTGTGTGGGTCGCCCCCTCGGCGTCGAGGAATGGCCTGCAGCGGAAGAACTCGGCGCCCGCCGCGGCCTCGCCGCGATCGGCGAGCAGCTCGGCGCCCGCCGCGGTCACTCCTCGAGCAGGTCCGCGGCGGCGGCGCGGAACTCGTCGGGAAGCACGCCCCAGACCTCGCAGTCGTCGGGCGGCCCCTCCCCGCGCGCGAGGTGGGCCCGCATCGTCCCCTCGTGCTTCCAGCCGAGGCCGGCGACGGTCCTCTTGGCGACCTCGTTGCGGGCGGGGATGCGCCCGTAGACCCGGTGGGCGCCGTACTCGTCGAAGGCCTTGGCGATGGTCAGCGCCTCGGCCCGCCGGCCAACCCCCTTGCCGCGCACGTCGTCGCCGATCAACGCGCCGAGCTCGGGCGCGGTCTGGCGGAAGAGCCCGTACAGCGCAGTGAAGCCGACCGGCTCCGCGTAGCCCTCGACGACGATCGCGAACTTGCGGTCCTCCCCCGAGTCGTCCATCGCCCGGCGGGTCCAGGCCTCGGCCTGCTCCATCGAGAAGCTCTCGCGCTGCTCCATCAGAGTGCTCGTCGCCTGCGGGTTGTTGAACCAGCGGTACACGGCCCGGGCGTCGCCCGGCTGGAACGGGCGCAGGCTCACTCGCGGCTGGCGCTGCTCGCTCACCCGGCCAACCCTATCCGCCGCCGCTCAGTCCGGCGCCAGGCCGCGCCCGGTGACGACGAGCCAGGCGGTGCGGGCGAGGATGCGCGCGTCGAGGGCGGCGGAGCGATGGTCGACGTACCAGACGTCCAGCTCGATCCGCTCCTCCCAGGGGATGCCGGCCCGGCCCTGGACCTGGGCCCAGCCGGTGATCCCCGGCAGCACCTCGTGGCGGCGGCGCTGGCGCGGGGTGTAGGCGGCGACCTGGGCTGGAATCGTCGGCCGGGGGCCGACGATCGCCATCTCCCCCCGCAGCACGTTGACCAGGTTCGGCAGCTCGTCGAGCGAGGTTCGTCGCAGGAAGCGCCCCGCCCCCGTCACCCGGGGGTCGTCGCGCTGGACCGCGGTCCCGATCCCGACCGGGTCGGAGCCCTGCACCATCGTGCGCAGCTTCAGCATCTCGAACTCCTCGCCCCCGAGGCCGACCCGCCGCTGACGGTAGACGACCGGGCCCGGGCTGCCGAGCTTGATCCAGATCGCCGCGAGCAGGAGCAGCGGCGAGAGCACGAGGAGGGCCGTGGCAGCGATCAGGATGTCGAGGGCGCGGGGCATCTCAGGCGGTCACCGCGTCCCCTCGGCCTTCTCCCAGCGCCCGCCGGGGCCGTGCCGCATCCGATCCCAGAGGCCTGCGGCGATCGCGGCGGTGGTCATCACGTAATAGCGGGCGACCCGCAGCGGCGCCAGCGGCGCGAAGGGTGCGAGCAGGGCCGCGGTGAGGACGGCGAGCTGGAGGGCGAGGGTGACCGCGTAGACCCAGCCGTGGCCGAGCAGGACGACGTTGGCGAGGAGCGCCAGCGCGTGAAAGAGCGGCGTCAGGTAGCGGAGCAGCCGGTGGGAGACGAGCTCGAAGGCGAACAGCGGCGGGTAGCCGCGGGGCGAGGCCATCCCTTCGCCGAAGACGATATCCCAGAGCCCGACCATCATCCGGCGTTTGCGGGCGAACTCGCCCTCCAGGGTCGGCACCATCTTCTCCTCTGCCCGGGCGCCGGGCGCGTAGAGCGAGCGGAGGCGGCGCCGGGCGAGGGCGAACGGGAAGCTGAGGTCGTGGCTGCCCGAGGGCGGCAGCGGGATGTAGGCGTCGCGGCGAACCGCGTAGATCGCGCCGTTGCCGGCGGTGACGCCCGCCAGCGCCGACTCCATCTCCCGCACCGCCATCTCGTAGCGCCAGTAGGCGCCCTCGAGGTTGTCTCCGGCGGGATCGAGGAAGCGGACCTGGCCGCAGACGTAGCCGACCGCCGGGTCCGCGAAGGGGGCGACGAGACGCCGCAGCGCGTCGCGGGCCCAGACGCTGTTGGCGTCCGAGAAGGCGAGAATCTCACCGGCCGCCTGCTCCGCCGCGGCGTCGAGCGCGGCGACCTTGCCGGCGGGCGGCAGCTCGAGCACGAGCCCGGCGCCGGCGGCGCGGGCGCGTTCCACGGTCGCGTCGGTGGAGCCGTCGGAGGCGACGATCACCTGCAGGCGGTCGCGCGGGTAGTCGAGGGCGAGCGCGTTGGCGACCTTGGCCGCGATCACCTCCTCCTCGTCGTAGGCGGGGATGATCAGCGAGACGCGCGGCAGGTGCTCCGCCCTCGCCCGCCCGGGCGGCGCGGCGCGGCGGCCGACGATTCGCAGCAGCACCCA